>JBGSLW010000115.1:0-6219 GCA_041740495.1 Pirellulaceae bacterium | reverse complement strand
CGAGGCGATCGGGGAAATGCAACGGCAGTTGGCGGTGGTCGTGGCGGAGATTGAGTCGACTCCCGTGCCGGTGGCGCCCGCCCAGCGGACCGACGCCCTCGAGTCGTCAGCTCGAACGACACCTCCGTCGGTGGCGGTCGTCCCGATTCCGGATGTGGGTGCAGGCGACGCCAGCGAGAATGATGAAGACTCGAACGGCGACTCGTCGGCGGCGCAATCGGAAGCCGAACTAGTACAGGAAGCATTGTTCGGTCAGCTGCAGCAGCTGCGGCGCGAGAAATCGCGGTGGCGGCGAGCTTTGCGGCGTTTGGGGCTGTTTCGGAACGGATAGCCGATGCCGCGCGAAGAGTACGAAACCTACAACGAGTTTTTCGATCCGCCGCATCGGCCGCGGTGGGCGCGTTGGCTCGTCTGGTTGTACGCGGCGGCCTTGGTCGCGGTCACCCTGGTGCTGTACGTTTTCGGCGATCGGACGTGGTGGGGAACGGCGGTGTTATTTGGCCCGCGGTGGTTGTGGTTGCTCCCCTGGCCGGTGTTGACGATTGCCGCCCTGTTTTGGTGCGGCTGGTGGTCGCGCGGCCTGGCCCTGGGCTCGGGACTTTTCTGGTGTCTGGCGATTTGGGGTTGGGTGATTCCGCTGGACGGGGGGCGAGGGAGACAGGACGGGGCGCCGCTGCGCGTGTTCACCTGCAATTTGGCGGACGGACTCACGCACTATCCATCGCTGGAGCGGTTGTTGCGGGACGTGGACCCGGACATCGCGGCCTTCCAGGAATCAGGGGAAGAATTGGAGCAGCACCTCCCCGAAGGTTGGCGCTCGTTGCGCGTGGGAAAAGTGGTGATCGCCTCCCGCTATTCCCTACGGCCCCGCGTCTACGACTCGCAATTCTACGCATGGGGAATTTTTCTACCGATTGGAAATTTGGTCGAAGTCGCGGCGCCGTCCGGCCCCTTGTTATTCGCCGCGGTGCACTTTGACTCACCCCGTCCAGGCCTGTTGAGGATCCTCGACCGGCAGACGATCCTGGAACCTTCCCGCCGAGGTTACTTGGAGTGGTTGATCGAGTTGCGTCGCGCCCAGCAGGCTCGAGTCCGTCGCAGGATTGATGGCGAGCGGGGGGAGTTGCCCACGGTGGTGGCCGGTGATTTCAACACCCCGGTCGAGAGTTCGATTTATCGCGCGGTCTGGGGGGACTTGGCCAACGCGTTTTCCCGGGCCGGGTGGGGAACCGGCGAATCGATTCAGGTCTCGGTGCGCGGGATCAAATACGGCGCACGGATCGATCACATTCTGTTCGACCCGCGGTGGCGATGCGGACAGGCCTGGATCGGACCTTGGATCGGGTCCGATCACCGGCCGGTCATCGCCGATTTGTGGCCCTACGAATCAGGCCGCTGACAGAGTCGCACGACGCTCCGCGTCGTGCCTCCGGGCACGCATGTCGCGGTGAATTCGTTTACGGTGAATTCGTTGATAGTGATTATGCAGCAGACGCGACGCGGAGCGTCGCGCCACTCGGTTAGCGTTGGGTGCCGGCGGCGGGGGCGGCTGCCGAGCGTCCGGACTGCGAAGTCCCGGCCAGGAAGTTGTCGATTTGGGCGGTGTCTCGCAATTCCCGGAACATCTGGTCCATCGCGATCCGCAGCTTCTTTTCCAAGATATCGCTGTACAGCTCGGACTTGACCGCATCGAAGTCTTGTACTTTCGGGGTGGTCCGGCCGAGGCAGTACATCACGATCCAGTATTCGCCGACGTTGACCAGTCCCGAGATTTCGCCGGGCTGCAGACGGAATGCCTCGTCTTCCAGGGTCGGCCGTCCGCCGAACTTTTGGATCGGGGGGACCTGGCCGTAATTGGCTTTCGAAGCGGGCTCCAGCGAATACTGGTAGGCGAGTTCGCCGAAATACTTCTGTTGCGGGTTGTCGATCGCCATCTTCCAGACCTTCTTGGCGGTGTTGTAATCCTTGAGGACGATCGCCAGGACTTCGACGCGCTCGCCGAAGTTGGCTTCGAATCCCTTTTTCATATCGTCGTCGCTGACCGCCACGGATTCTTGGACCATTTTTTTCATCGCCACGGACGGCCAGACCTCGTCTTCGACGTACACGTCGACTTGAGATTGATCGTTCTTCGTGACGTATTGGATCCACTGGTTGACGTCGGGGAAGCCGAACGAAGCGGCGGCGCGTCCGATTTCAGCCTGGATTTCTTCGTTCGAGACCGCCTGGTTTTTCCGGCGGAGCGCCTGGGTGATCAGGGCGCGATTGATCTCGGTTTCCAGCACCTCCGTGCCGAAGCGGGCGATGCACTCTTCGGCAAGATAATTGAGGGTGACGTTGGTCCCGTTGATGGTCGCGGCGACGCCGGGCATCTGCTGCCTTAATTCCGGGTTATTGTGGACGTTGACGATCTGGGCTTGCGCTTGCAGCCGCGAAAACAATTCGGTCGCGGCGTCGCCCAGTTTCGATTCGGCGATTTCTTCGCGGAGCCGCTCTTCGATCAGCGGGCGTTGCTCGCTGCTGATTTCCGCAGCCGGGTAATGCCGTTCACACTTGAGAATGACGTACTGGTGGACCTCGGCGTCCTGCGGGTCGGCGACATCGATGATCGCGGAGATTTGCCCGACCTGCAGGTTGAACGCTGCGTTCTCGAATTCCGGTTCGCCGCTATGCCGGCGAATCGGGGGGAGCATGCCTCGAAACGAAGCGCTGTTGGGATCGATCGAATGGTCTTTCGCCAAGGTCTCGAAATTGCCGGGATCTGCCTGAGCGAGCGCCAAGATCTCTTCCGCCTTCTGGCGTTCGCCCAGCACGATAGCGCGGACTTGGACCTTGGGGCCGTATTCCGCCTCGAGTGCTTTAGCGACCTCGGCGGGATCGACTTGCAGTTGTTGGGCTGCCAATCGGCGGAGCGCCAATTCCAGCCAAATGATTTCATTTTTCAAGCGTTCGGGGGAGATCTTCCGCTCGTTTTGCAGAAGTTGCACGTAGCGGGCGCTGGTCATATTGAAGGCCTTTGCGCGGCGCTCGATTTCCTGTTCCACATCTTGGACGGTGATCACAACGTTTTGCCGTTGGCACTCGTCCAAGACCAGTTGCCGATTGATGATTCCCTCCAGGACGCTCTCCCCGTGGCGGCGGAGACAGCTATTGGCGATCTGTTGTCGCGTGATCTGTTCGCCGTTGACGATGGCTAATGTCTGGATGGCTTGGGGAGTTTGGTTGACGTTTTGTTGCACCGGGGTTTGCGTTGCCGGCGCGGCTTGGTCCGGTTGGCCCTGAGCATCCGGCTGTTGAGCGACCGCCAAGGTCGCCCAGAGGATGCCTGCGCTGAATGCGGCCAGCAAGTACAGACCGGCGGGGATGTGCACGTGGAAGTGCGTACGGGATCGAAGCGCAAAGGGGACGTTGGGGCGATGCATAGACGGTTCCTCCTTTAACCGGGGTCCGATTCGGGGTGAATCGGGCGGATGTTCGAGTCGAGCGTGATCGGATCTCGCGTCGGATCGGCGGAAGTCGCCGACCGCGAGTCTGGAATCGCGAGCCGCCTCCCGCGGCGTGATGGGGGCGAGTATAGGACTTGGGAAAACTTGGGGTCAAGACAAACTTTTGCCGCCGCCCAGTGGGCGTTCTCGCACGGTTTTCCCCGCTCATGTGCGGTTAAGCCACTGGGGGTGATAGCATCGGATGCCGGAAAAGGGGGGGCGAGACTCGAGTTCGGGGATGGTTGAAGCTGTCGGGGGACGGGCTACTGCGGCGGGCGGGCGGCGGTGCGACAATATGGAACGGGGGGGCACGGTGTCGCAGGAGGCGATTGGCATCATGTTTGCTGCCAGAGTCGCAGAGATTTTTCGCTCGAAAGGGGCCGGCGCGGACCCTTTTGTCCAATCGACCAGGAAAGGAAGTACATGTCTGGCCAGGCAACCACGTCAGCGGAAGCTGTTCCCGTGAGCTCGACGTCCCAGCGTTCGGGCAATTTGGAGTCGTTTTCCTACGACGATCAGATTGTGCGGATGTTTGCCTTGGCGACTCTGGTGTGGGGAATCGTGGCGTTTTTGGTGGGCTTGATTGTCGCGGTGATCTTGGTGAAGCCGGCCTGGTCGATGGGATTGCAGTACATCTCGTTTGGTCGGCTGCGGCCGTTGCACACCAACGCTGCGATTTTTGCGTTTGCCGGGAACGCGATTTTTGCCGCGGTGTACTACTCGACGCAGCGGTTATGTAAGGCGCGGATGTGGAACGACGGGCTGAGCAAGTTGCATTTTTGGGGCTGGCAACTGATCATCGTGTCGGCGGCCTTGACGTTGCCGTTGGGGATCACGCAGAGCAAGGAGTACGCCGAGCTGGAGTGGCCGATCGACTTGTTGATTGCCCTGGTCTGGGTCGGCTTTTTTGGGGTCAACTTCTTCATGACGTTGGCTCGGCGGCGGGAACGCCACTTGTATGTGGCGCTGTGGTTTTACATTGCCACGATTGTCACGGTGGCGGTCCTGCACGTCTTCAACAACCTGGTGGTTCCCGTTTTTTCGGGCACTTTGGTCAAGAGCTATCCGATCTACGCGGGGGTGCAGGACGCGTTCATGCAATGGTGGTACGGCCACAACGCGGTGGCGTTTTTTCTGACCACTCCGTTCTTGGGCTTGATGTATTACTTCTTGCCGAAGGCTGCCGAGCGGCCGGTGTTCAGTTACAAGCTGAGCATCATTCACTTTTGGTCTCTGGTCTTCATTTACATCTGGGCGGGGCCGCACCATTTGCACTACACCGCGTTGGCAGCGTGGGCTTCCTCGTTGGGGATGCTGTTTTCGTTGATGTTGTGGATGCCGTCCTGGGGCGGGATGATCAATGGGCTGCTGACGCTCCGCGGGGCCTGGCACAAAGTGGCGGTCGACCCGGTGCTCAAGTTCTTTGTGGTGGGGATCACCTTTTATGGGATGTCGACGTTCGAAGGCCCGATGCTTTCGATCAAGACGGTCAATTCGCTGTCGCACTACACCGACTGGACGATCGCCCATGTGCACGCGGGGGCACTCGGTTGGAACGGTTTCATGACGTTTGGAATGTTGTATTGGCTGTTGCCGCGGATGTTCCAAACGAAGCTGTGGAGCGTCAAGTTGGCGACCTGGCATTTCTGGATCGGAACGCTGGGGATTCTGTTGTACGTGATCCCGATTTACGTCGCCGGTCTGACGCAGGGACTGATGTGGCGAGCCTTCACACCGGAGGGGAACCTGGCGTATCCCGATTTCGTGGAGACAGTCAACTCGATTGTCCCGATGTGGTGGACGCGAGTCGCCGGGGGGACGTTGTATATCGCCGGCGTGGCGATGTTGGCGGTCAACTATGTGATGACCTGGCTGAGTCGCCCGGCCACCTACGAAGTGCCGGTGATTCAAGCCGTCCCGTTGGCGAGGGAATACGTCGATCCACCCCCGCCCCCATCGCGGATCGACGGGGTACTGGAGATCGGCAAAAAGATCGACGTCTTCGAGCAATTCCGCTGGCATCGGATTTGGGAGAGGAAGGCGTTTGTGTTTACGGTGTGGGTCTTCATCGCGGTCGCCTTGGCGTCCGCACTGGAGATCGTGCCAACGTTCTTGATCCGATCGAACATTCCGCAGATCGCCACGGTCAAGCCGTATACGCCGCTGGAATTGGCCGGAAGGGATTTGTATGTCTCGGAGGGGTGCTACAACTGCCACTCGCAGATGATCCGACCGATCTTTGCGGAAACGGAGCGGTACGGGGAGTATTCGAAACCGGGTGAGTTCGTTTACGACCGGCCGTTTCAATGGGGATCTCGGCGGATCGGACCGGACTTGGCGCGCGAGGGGGGGAAGAACTCGCATATCTGGCACTACGAGCACTTTTTCGAGCCGTCGGTAAAAGTGCCTGGTTCGGTGATGCCGGCCTACAGGCACTTGTATTCACAGAGATTAAACTTCGGCACGATCCAGGAGCGGATCGACGCCGTCCATTTGTTGGGCGCTCCTTACGAGCGCGAGTTGACGGAGGCGGAGGAGATGGCTCGCGAGCAGGCTCGCAAGATCGTTGCGGAACTGGTGACGCAAGGAGGCCCGGCTGTCTACACGCTGTCGAACGGATCCGAGTTGGACTTGGCGGAAACGAAGCTCATCGCGCTGATTGCCTATGTGCAGCGGATCGGCGTCGACTTGTTTGCGACGCCGGACGCGGTCCCCGGGTCGTCGACGCCGGCGG
>JBGSLW010000114.1:0-6809 GCA_041740495.1 Pirellulaceae bacterium | reverse complement strand
TGCCGCGCCGCCTGAGCCTGTTGCAATTGCACCGTGGCGTCGCGCAGTTGTTGCTTGAGCTGGTAGTTGTAGGTTTGGGCGGCATCCAACTTCTGTTGCAAGCCAGCCAGTTGCGTGTGCAGACCCTGGTTGTCGGCGTCGAACCGAGCCATCTGCGCGTTGACTTCGGCCAGCTTTTGATTCAGCTGCGCGATCGCTTCGGGATTTGGAGCGGTGTTTTGCCCACCCCCCCACATTTGCGACCATTGGGAGGAACTCCCCCAAGTATTCTGGTTGCTGGCGGTCGGTCCTGGAAACATCGGGCGCTGGCAACCTGCGGCAGCAGCCAGCAGGCCGGCGACCAGCACCGAGATGGACCTCCGTTGGAACATACAGCGCGACAACCTGAAGCCGTCGAAATCGGATAGGGATAAGGGGGAATGCAAATAGATTCGGCGGAACGGTAGCAATCCCCTTCCGATGCGTAAAGGCGACTCGCGGCGGCTGCTAGCGAGAAACTCCATTGGAAGGGAGACTGGAGAATAATGGATGGCGTCACGGCTGGTGCGATTGTGTGAGTTCCAAGTCGGTCGCGTCAACTTCACGGCACCTGGACAACCGAAACCCTTGAGCATCATGAGACAGATTCATTTGAGTTGTTTATGGGCGAGGGTCCTCGTTTGGGGATCGTGGTGCTCGGCCATCGCGGCGGCACAACAAAAGCCCCTGGAGTCGAGCTTTGCCGAAATTCAAGTGGTCGATCCGGAGACTGGACGCGGAGTTCCCTTGGCGGAGTTGGAAACTGTCCACAACGTCGTTTATGTAACCGACAACGGTGGGCGAGTCGCGATCGACGATCCGGACGTCGTGGGGCACGAGACCTTCTTCTTTGTGCGGAGCCACGGGTACGAGTTCCCACCGGATGGGTTTGGATTTCGCGGCATCCGCCTCACGCCAAGTGTGGGGAAGCCGGCGCGCGTCGAGCTTCCCCGTGCGATGCCGGCCGAGCGTTTGTGCCGTTTGACCGGGCTCGGCCGCTTTCGGGACTCGCGATTACTTGGATATCCCCCGGTTCCCACAGATCAACTCCCGTCAGAAAACGTCGCCGGGCAGGATGGGTGCGTCGCGGTGGAGTACCGCGGCCAACACTACTTTTTCTGGGGAGACACTTCTCAACTTCGTTATCCATTGGGGATGTTCCGAGTGGCGGGGGCGACCGCACCGTTGCCAGATATTGCGGCGGGTCGCCCCGTGGAATTGGGACTGGTCTATTCCTACTTTGTCGATCCGCAGACAGGATTTGTTCGGCCGATGATGCCTCACGCCCAGCAGGCGGAGGGGGCGATCTGGTTGAGCGCCATTTGCGTGGTTCCCGACGCGACCGGTCGCGAACGATTGGTCGGTCATTACACGCGGCGGAAAAGCCTGGCGGAGGAGCTGGAGCAAGGGATTTGCGTTTACAACGACGACCTGCAGATTTTCGAGTCCGCGCGGGTCCTGCCGCTGGAAGAGGACTGGCGGAGGCCCTCCGGACATCCGGTCCGCTATCGCAGCTCGGAGGGTGACGACTTCCTGCTGTTCGGCAGCCCGAACCCGAACGTTCGCGTGCGTCCCACGCTCGAGATGATTCTGGACCCAGCGCAGTACGAGGCCTTGACGTGCCGGCGAAGTCGCGACCCGGCGGACAAACCGGACATCGATGCGACGGGAGTTCCCCGCTGGCGTTGGCAGAAGGAGTTGCCTCCGGTCGGGAGTGCCCAGGAGTTGGCGTGGATTCGCGCGGGTAAACTCGCCGCACAACAGGCGCGGTTTGCCCCTGCGTCGGAGGGCGACCCGGCGGAGCGAGTTGAACTGCACAGCGGCACAGTGCGCTGGAACGCCTATCGCCAACGTTGGGTATTGATCGCCTGCCAGGCTCGCGGCGACGCGTCGCTGTTGGGGGAAATCTGGTACGCGGAGGGAGACGACCCCAGCGGACCGTTCGGCTCGGCGGTAAAGGTCCTCACGCACGATCGTCAGACTTTTTACAACGTCTGCCATCACGATTTTCTGGACCAGGACGATGGTCGCTCGATCCATTTCGAGGGAACCTACGCCGATACGTTTTCGGGCAACCCGATTCGGACGCCGCGTTACAACTACAATCAAGTGTTGTATCGACTGCGTTTGGATCACCCTGCGTTGAAACCGGCCCAGCCGCGATGAGCTCACCCGCGCATCCCTTCGATCTCCCGAAAGACTGGGAGCGGTACCAGTTCGAACACGCCGCGCCGGCCCGCCGCCTGTTGCAGACGCATATTTCCTGGGTGATCCTGACGGGCGAGTGGGCGTACAAGTTCAAGAAGCCGGTCCGATTCGATTTCCTGGACTACTCGACGCTCGAACGACGCCTCCATTTTTGCCGGCTGGAGTTGGAGCGGAACCGGATCTGGGCGGCGGAGATCTACGATGGCCTGACGGCGGTGGTATCGGACGGCGAGCGCTTTCGCGTTTGCGCCTGGCCGGCAGCGCTCGCCGCGGGCGAGCAGGTCGTGGAATACGCGGTGCGGATGCGAGAGTTTCCGCAAACGGCTTTGCTGGCCGCACAGTTGCAGGCGGGACGGATCTCACTGGAGAGGATCGAGGACCTGGCGAGCCGGGTGGCCGACCTGCAACGGCAGTTCGACGTGGTTGAGTTGACGGCGGATGCGGCGCGGAACGGTGCGATCGAGCCGGCGCGAGAGAACTTTGCCTACCTTCTCGAGCATTCACCGGTCGGGGTGGACCGCGATGCCGTCGAGGCTCTGGCGGACTGGACCCAGCAGGAGATCGGCCGTTGGAGGGATGCCTTCGTGGCGAGGGCCCGCGATGGATTCGTGCGCCGCGGTCATGGCGATTTGCACTTGAATAACCTGGTGTACTGGCATGAGCGAATCCTGCCGTTCGATGGGATCGAGTTCAACCCGCAGCTCAGCGATATCGATACGCAGAACGAGATCGCGTTTTTGCATATGGAATTGAGCGAGCACGGTTATCCTGCGCACGCCCACCGCTTTCTCAATCGCTACCTGGAGGCGAGCGGCGACTACGCCGGGTTGGGCTTGCTGCGATTCTATTTGGTGTACCGGGCGATGGTGCGAGCCAAGATCGACTTGATTCGCTCGGTTCAAACTGGCTGCGCCGGGGACCCTGCGAGTGCGAACGCGGGTGACGCGGCGGCGGTCGGCTTCAGCGAAGAGGGACGCCGTTACCTCCGGTATGCCCATGCGACGATTGCCCCGCGGCCGTTGCAATTGGTGATCACCTTCGGCGTTTCGGGGAGTGGGAAGTCGACGCGGGCGCTGCAATGGATCGAGCAGGCCGGATGCGTGCGGCTGCGGTCCGATGTGATTCGCAAGCAGCTGGCAGGTCGCGACCCGTTGGAAAAAACCGCCGCGGCCGAACTACCGAGCCTGTACAGTCGGGACTCGACCGTTGCGACGTACGAGCGATTGGCGGAGCTGGCCGAGCAGATCGTGCGGGCGGGGTACAGAGTAATCGTCGACGCCACGTTTTTGCGGAAGTCGGAGCGCGAACGCTTTCGCCATCTGGCCGAACGCTTGGACGCCGAGTTCCGGATCGTGGCGTGCTCCGCCCCACCGGAGGAGCTCGCCCGGCGGCTGCAGGCCCGCGGCGCCGATCCCTCCGATGCCGATCTGTCGGTATTGCGACGGCAGCTGCAAGCCGTCGATCCATTGGAGGAAGACGAACTGACGTTTGTTGCGGTCGCTCCTCCGTCCTCGCCGGAAGCCTGACGGCTTTCTCCAACATCAGCCGCCTGGCTCTAGCCTGTGGTTTCGGACTGCGCTGAAACCGAAGAAACCGCAGGCTAGCGCCAGGCGGCTGATATCGCAAACGGCTTCTCACCAGCCACCCGCAAAAAAAGGCCGGCCGCATCGTAGGAGGCGGCCGACCTTCGTCTCGGGAGGCGGAGTAACGCGGCGAACTTGCAAGGCTCGCCGCGACACTCGTGCTCTCTGCTACGGCGTATTCGGATGCATCCAGTCCAACAGGGGACAACCGGACTGATGGCCGCCGGACCCGAAGTTGTCGCAACCGCAATCGGGCTTGCGACCATCGTCGGGGTTCGGCGGGGACAGAGCGGACCAGTACGCCGTTTCACCCATGAAGTGATTGAGAAATCCAGTCGACGTATCATCCAACAGGGCGATATCGATCGGCGCCGTTTCGTCGCTCGCTTGTTCCGCCACGGTAACCTGCAGTGCAGCGAGCCCGTCGGGCCCCACCGCTTGAATCCCGTATTGTCCCGGCGCGACGTTGCGGAATTCGAAGACACCGTAGTTATCCGTACTCGATTGCTGCAGCACCTTCCCGTTCTGGGTTAGTTGGACGGTGGTGGTCTGCAGGTCGGCCGGACGGCCGTCGAAACTGATGATGTAATGCAGTCGTCCCAACAATCGACCATCGGCGGTGATCGCGGTGGGCTGGCCTCCGATCGAGGTGGCGGGAATTGCCTCGGGGAGAAACGTCTGCAGTCCGGACATCCCGTACAAGCGCGGCGGATCGTCCCGCCCCTGACCGAATCGATGCTGTCCACGCATGCGGAAGCGCACGCTGGGCGCGGCGCGTTGCACCCAATCGGTAATCACAGGTCCGGACTGGTTGATGGGGGTCGCCAGGACCTCGCGCGGGACCGGCGCGTTCTCGGCGAACCCCAGGATATTCAGACCGAAGGCAAAGAACCCGGCTCGGCCATAGCCGACCAACGAGTACGTTCCGGGTTTGACCCCACGGAATTCGAATCCCCCTTCGCTATCGATCTCGTCCATCGAAATCAATTTGCCGCGGTTCAGCAAAAAGACTTGCATCGCAGTCCGATCGGCGTTCGGGTTTGCGGGATTGCGGTAATAGGCCACGGACTGAGCGGCGTTCCCGCCTGGTCCGCCGGTGGACCCCCACGGGGCGGGCTGAGCCGGGGTTGGCCAGGCGTCTTGCGA
Source organism: Pirellulaceae bacterium (assembly GCA_041740495.1). GTDB lineage: Bacteria > Planctomycetota > Planctomycetia > Pirellulales > Pirellulaceae > JANMEB01. The sequence goes on along the minus strand of JBGSLW010000114.1, from coordinate 1,854 downwards.
CCCAATTTCATACGGCGACCGATTCGAGCTGTCCGCGGCGAGCGGAGGGACTTGGAGCGCTGCCGGATCGACCAGGATTCGCCCGGACAATAGGCCGTTGTCGTCGACCATCACCCAATGCGCCCGAAGTCTTTCATCCAGTCGTTCGACTTTTTCACCCACGCCTGCCTGCTGCCAACCGGCGAACCGATCTTCGATCAACAGGACTTCCCGGTCCAGGGTCGATCCTGTTCCCGGGGTGGGCAACGACTCCGGCAGATCCTGCGGCGGGGCCTGATTGCCGGGGGGCAACAAACTTCCAAGATCTTGGGGGGCCGACGCCGCCAACCTCTGGGGGATCGAGATCGTCAGCACGACCATCAGTCCCCAGGCTCCCCAGCGCCGCATCGTTTGCGTGCACATACTTCGTTCCTCCTACCACGAAACCAAGAGCAGAGATATTGCGAGACAATCGAAACCTATCATGCGGCAGCGGATCGATCGCCCGCGGGTGCTGAAAATCGTCCGAGAAGTCGGCGAGCCGTGTGCGACGTGCGGTTCGTCCCCAGGTTGCGACCTAGCGAAGGTTTTTCGGCGGATCGCATCGCGCAGGGAACGCCTGTTGCGCGTCCAGGGGGCGTCGTCAAACTCTTCGCAACCGTTCGAGGCGAACCGAGTCAGACGATCCTGGTTTCCGCGGGCCGGCGCGTTGACACGGTGCGTCGACCTTCCTACATTGCCAGATTCCGCTCTGCACCGGATTCGATTGCGACATGTTCCGGCGTTCGGGGTTCGGGTTCGCTGGAGTCAACGCCTTGGGCAAAATCGCCTTCTTGTTTCCTGGTCAGGGGGCTCAATCCGTGGGGATGGGCCAGGAATTGTATCAAGCGTTGCCGCGGGCCCGGGCACTCTATGACCAGGCCGCCGCGATCCTGGGGTACGACCTGGCCAGGCTTTGCTTTGAGGGTCCGGCGGAGCAACTCAATTCCACCATGCACAGCCAACCCGCGTTGTTTGTCACCAGCCTGGCGGCGCTGGAGCTATTGGGAAATACCGATCCGCAATTAGGGGAGCGCGTCGAAGCGGCCGCCGGACTCAGCTTGGGCGAATACACCGCTCTGGTCTTCGCCGGAGCGTTGTCGTTCGAGGATGGCTTGCGGCTGGTGCAAGAACGGGGAGCCGCAATGCAGGCCGCCGCCGATTTGACCCCCAGCGGCATGGCCGCCGTCTTGGGGCTGGACGCAGCCAAAGTCCAGGCGGTCTGTGATGCCGCCCAGGTTTCGGGAGAAGTCCTGCAAATCGCGAATTTGCTCTGCCCGGGAAATATCGCCGTTTCCGGGCACGCCGCCAGTTTGGCCCGCGTCCCCGATCTGGCGGTGGCCGCCGGCGCGATGCGCTCAGTCCCGTTGGCGGTCGCCGGCGCCTTCCACACCCGGTTGATGCAACCGGCGGCCGATCGGTTGGCGAAGGCACTGCAATCGACGACATTTGCTGCCGCGCGGATTCCTGTGACCTGCAACGTCGATGCGGCGCCCCACCTGCAGCCCCAGGAGTTCCCCGAACTGTTGTTTCGCCAATTGACCTCCCCGGTGCAATGGCAGCGTTCGATGGAATCGTTGCTCGCTCAAGGTTTTGATACATTCTACGAGGTCGGTCCGGGTCGCGTGTTGAAGGGTCTGTTGAAGCGGATCGATCGTAAAGTGACGTGTGAATCGGTGATCGACTGAACTTGGAGAGGTAAGCTGCCGCACCATGACTGATCTACCTGGTTTGGAATCGTTGACGGTCGACTTGCACGGTCAGACGGCGATCGTGACCGGCGCATCGCAAGGGTTGGGTCGTGCGATCGCGATCGCACTCGGCGCCAGCGGCGCC
>JBGSLW010000113.1:0-10822 GCA_041740495.1 Pirellulaceae bacterium | reverse complement strand
GCGGCGCGGCAGGCGGCGTCGGTGGAGAATGTGCCGCCGAACCGACCGCCGTACGGCCAAACCGAGTCAACGATTCGACGATTCGCGGCAAAACCGCCTGGCGCCGCGGCGCGGCTTGCACGGGAGGCGGGACGACATTGTAAACCGGCAGTGCCTCGCTCCCCGATAGGCGGTCGCCCGAAACGCGATCCCGCAACGGCCGAGCATCCACCGGGAACCGATACCGCGATTGACAATGGACCCAATAAGCCGCTTCGCGGTTGTACGGACTCTTGATATCGAAGTTCTTCATCCGCACCATATCCCACAGCATATGGCAGAGTTCATCCAACTTCAGGCTGGGGACCCAATGCGTACCGTACCCGCCCAAGCAAACCACCCCCGAGGTCGAGACATTCGGGTGGAAGATCGGCGTCTGCCAACTGAGCGACGGCATCATCCGCGGGTACGCCGCGCCTAACTCAATCCGCAGCTCGTGCTCGTCGCGGACCACCACATCGCCATCCGGCAGTCGCCACAAGCCCAGGCCACGAAAGCGAACTTCGTACCGCTCCGGCAACGAACCCCGCGCCTGGAATGAAAAGATCGAACTGTCGGCCTGGAGTTGCAGCAGGCTCTGGTAATCGGCCGCCAGGCGACGTTCGCGCGGGGATTGCCGCATGTCACCCCCCAGCTCCCGCCACGATTTCCGGGTAAACAATCAAATGGTCCCCGTCGGCGACGTTGGCTTCCAACAAGGTCTGATCTTCCAACAGCCGCTTCCCCCCCTCTTTGTGGTCGAGGCTGTAGCTCATCGGCTGACCATCGGGACCCACCACCGGAAGATTTAGCTTGGTGATGATGTTGGGCAAGATGCGGCGAACCGTGATCATATCCGAAACGACCGCTTCCACGGATTTGGAGCCGGTTTGGTCCAGAAAGGTGACCTTCGTCCCTTGGCGAGTTGAAGTTTCGGCCATGTGCTTACCTATTCCTGAGATTGCTGCGTATTTTATCCCGGGAACAACGCATTTTCAAAACGGCCTACGCGGTTCCCGCAGAATATTCGCAGTTCCAGCCAAGATCTTGGGGAAATTCGACCAAAGAAACTGCGATTATCGCCAAACGCAGTTGTGCGAACCCGCTCCAGAATTTGGGGCATTCTCCCCGCGCTCCGCGACGGACGGCCCGTCGCTCGTCCGATCACGAATCGTCAACGCTCCCCCCAAGCTCCCACTCGTACCCCTTTCCCCTACTCCTACTCGTACTCCTACTCCTACTCGTACTCCTACTCCTACTCCTACTCCTACTCCTAACTCCTACCCCATCCTCCGTCTCCTCCCCCCGTCCTCGCTCGAGTATGCCTCCGGATGACGGTTCAATGTCAATTCCTCAATCGTCCGACGGAGTGTGCCGCGCAGTACGTCGCGCCTCTCCTTCCCCTTACCGCCGAATCGAGATCGGCGGCGTGGCGATTGTCGGCTGAGGTTGTCGAGCAGACTGCGATGTCGAGCGGATCGAGCGTCCGCGTCCTGTTCGCATCGAGGGAGGTGCAACATGGGTCGTACCCGGCTGAGCGTTGTTCTGCGGCACGGGTTGAACTCGGTTCGCGGGCGCCGGCTGAGGCTCGTCGATCGTGCCCGAGTCGAAGATCTCGGTCCCCTCCCCCTCCGACCAGACTTCGCCTTCGTATTCGCCCAAGTATTCGTCGTAGTATTCTCCGTGCTCTGCGACGTGCCCGCCGCCGCAACTGCATGGATCCGAATCGCACACGTCGCAGAAGCCAGCCATGCAGTCAAAGAATCCGCACGTGTCGTCGCAGCGGAATCTACGTCCCCTCAAGCCGGCAAAGATCCCATCGAACCGCGACAAGGGGAGGCACTTGCAGCCATCGCCGCCAACCCATTGGTTGCATCCATCGCAGGGGTCGTGGCAATCCGGTGGATGGCTGTACCATTCGTCGACGTACACATCGCCGCACCCTGCGCCGCATGTCAGGAAACCGCAATGCTGGCGGAGGTGATCCCACGGCGTGCACGGAACAGGCAGCGTTCCGCAATCATCGCAGTGATTGCAATCCCCGACCCCGCAACCGGGTGCGTCACCGCAAAATCGACGCGGCCCTAAACACCCCGCGGACAAAACCGATCCCGCGACGAACAGCAACAAGCAAAACGTCCTCATGCGAAACTCCCCTCGATAGTGCGGAGATACGGCTCCGTAAAAGTCTTATCGTCCGGCAAACTTGGTATAATCAGCAAATCTTGCCTAACTAAAACGAATCCCCACCCACCCACCCACCCACTCCGCCGCCGCTAGCGGTGTCCCGAACGCCGTACGACGGGAGTGCAACCTGCCGTGACACCTACCAACTTGTGGACCAATCAGCCGCCTGGCGCGAGCCCGCAGTTTCTTGGCATCCGACGCATTCCGAAACCGCAGGCCAGCGCCAGGCGGCGGTTGGCCGAGAGCGCCCTGGCCATTTTTCAACTTGTGCCCCGGACCATCGTCGCTCACATCACCAGCGGAATGGTGGTCTGTCTGCTGGTCGCCGGCTGCGGGGTGGCGCCTCAATACAATCTGGTGGGCGAGTGGCATTACACGGGCCGGATGACGCCGTTCGAGACAAAGGCGGACGCCCGCGGAACCGATTCACTCGAGAACCACGTCGAATGGGACCCCGGCGACGACGAATCCGGAATTCGGCTGACGTTCGGGAGGTGGGGAAAGTTGATAACGCGGACCGACCAAGGCCCCGTCCATACCGAGAAAATCGGCAGCTGGACTTGGCTGCATTTCGATCCCGCGAGGCAAGTCGGCGTCATCCAATGCCGCCTCTTGGGTCAGAAGACCGACCATCGCGTCGAGTTCCTCGGGCCCGACAGGATTCGCTTGAACCCCCCCAACCTGGCCGGTTTGGACCAGGAATTGGACTTCGAAAAAGTTCGCTGAACGCACGGGACGAGGCCCACGTGGAATCGCAACGCGACATTGCCCGCTACTGGTTGATCAACCTCGTGTTTGTCGTTTGTGCGTACCTGGGATTGATCTTTTGGCTGGCCGGCTGCTGGTACCTGGTTTCGCTGGCGTTGTACCCGGACGGCTTGGAACTTTTCAAGGACCGCGGGCCAGCCAAGCCACCGGAGCAATCCGGCTTCGACTTTCCCATCCTGGCGACCTGGACCTTCATTTCATTCAACGCCCTGGCTGGGATGTTGTGCGGCTATCTGTTGGTTCGCTGGAGTTCTCCGCAGCAGACGCTGCATGCCTGGATGCTGGCGATCGCTCTTTTCGCCACGTTCCTGCAAGCCGCACTCGATCCGAACGGCGTCTTCCCCAAATGGATCATCGCCGTCCTGATGAGCGCCGAATCGATCGCCGTTCTCCTCGGCGCGCAGCTGGCGATTCGCAGGGAATGAATATTGAGCGTAGCCCATTCCGCTCCCGCACAGCAGCTTGCAGGAGACGGTTGGGTCAGGGGAGCCGGCCTTCCGTAGCAGGAAGCGTAACCATCCGCTCGGCAAGCAAGCAGCATTCTCCTCCAGGGCGCCGGGGCATTCCTCAGCGCGGAGATGCCGCCTGGTTTATCCCCGAGGAGTTCTCACGTTCAACCTACAACGCGCACTCTCCACCCCCAGATGCCTCGGGGTTTATCCCCGAGGAGTTTTCACGTTCAACCTATCAACCTACACGCGCACTCTCCACCCCCCAGATGCCTCGGGGTTTATCCCCGTGGAGTTGTCACGTTCAACCTAGCCACCTCCCTTGGGCCACTCACATACCGGTTTTGTCCGATGGCATACCGCAGCAACAACTCCTGAGCGGAAGTGACGCCAATGCGCGGGGTCGTGATCACGTTGGCCGAGGCTATCGCCGACAGGGACTCGATCCACACCCGCTCCCCGCGAGCCAACTCCCACCCGTTGATCTCGCGATCGATGGCGAGCGCTTCGCAGAGCCGTCCGGGGCCTCGGGCGAGATCAACCAGCTTCTCCCTCCCACGTCGCTGTTGCATCCATTCGATCCCCTCGGTCGGTTCGATCGCCCGGATCAGAACTGCCGCCGGCTGATCGCGTTCCCCCGTGACGACGTTGAAGCAGACTCGCGCGTGGATCGGATACACGTAGGCCACACCCCCCGCGGCGAACATGGACTCGGTCCGCGGCGTCCTTTTCTTGGAGCCATGGCACGCCGAGTCGCCCTGGGGCAAGTACGCTTCGGTCTCGACGATGAGGCCTGCCGTCCGTGTCCCCCGCACCAACGTCACCAGGCGCATCCCCAACAAGTCGCGGGCCACCTTGCGGACCTCCCGCCGATAGAATTCGACCGGCAATACCGCACCGAGTGGACTTGGATCCGATCGGACCTGCATTCTGTTCACGCTTGCGACCGGTTGAATAAGGTGATGGGAGTTCGAAATTATCAGCCGCTTGGCGCTAGCCTGCAGTTTCTTGCGTTCGGATACCTGAAATTATCAGCCGCTTGGCGCTAGCCTGCGGTTTCTTGCGGTCGGGTACGGGCCGAAACCGCAGGCTAGCGCCAGGCCGCTAAGTTTACGCGGCAAAGTGCACGCAGCTGAGAGTACGCGGCGTTTCTAGACACTCAAGTGCCGATTCCGCGCGGCGATATCCCAACGGCCGACGACTCGGCCGCCAGCCACAATCACCGCCGCATCGTACATCACGCTGGACGGACAGACATGTCGTGGAATCGCCGCCAAGACATCTCCCAAACGAAACTCGCGTTCCGCATGCGTCTCCAGAACGAGATGCTCCTCCGTATGCTGAACTTCCACTGCGTCTGGTAACTCGGGGAAATACAGCCGTTTCCCCGGCGGTTGATCGGCATCGCACGACTTATGGCCCAGGTCGAGCGTGATCACGCCTGGCCGATTGCAACTCACCACGCGCGTCAACAGCACGGCCGCGGGGACAAACGGCAATTCGGGGAACAGTTCCTGATAGGTTCGGTCGTGCAGAACGGTCGTTCCCGGCGAAAGTTCCAATCCTGGTTCCGCCAATTCCGCCAGAATTGGAAAGGTGCCGGTTCCACCGGCCACGATCCGCGGAGCCGGCAGTCCGGCCAGCAACAGTTGGTCGCGGAACTGCAGCAACTGGTCCCAGCCCGCCAGACAGGCCCCCCGACGCTCGTCCCAATCCGATTGACGCAGATGTCCGTCGTACCAGTGGAGACCCTCCGCGCGGATCCCCGGAGTCGAAGCGATCGCCTCGTACAGCTCGAACGCCGCGGGTCCCGGCAGGATGCCGGTCCGATGCATCCCCGGATCCAAGTCCAATAGCACGCCGATCTCGCAGGGGGCTGAATCGAGTTCTGCCGCCAGGGACTCGAGCGCCGCCAACGAATCGACCGCAACCGCGAACCGAGTTCGGGGAAACGCCTCCAATAGATGGCGCAGGCGGCGTCGATTCGGGCCGACCATTTGGTATGCGATGAAGATGTCGGCTGCCCCGGTTCGCGCCAGCATATCTGCTTCGGCCAGCGTCGCGCATTTATGTCGAGTCACACCGCGATCCAACCACAGTTCGGTGATTTCTCTGGTTTTGTGAGTCTTGGCGTGCGGGCGCAAACGCTCGGGCCCGCCAGCCATTTGCAGCATGCCATCGAGATTGGCGACGATCAGGTCGCGAAACCAAACCAACGCGGGGGTTGCGATCTGATCGACGTCCGCGATCGAGTAGTCTGCGGCTCGCAACGCCGTGCCCTTCTGTCTCTGGAGAATTGCCATAGAATCATGTCTCCACGATTAACCCGGAGTCCGCTTTCGTGCCGCCACGCAGAATTTTAGTCACGGCAGCCCTGCCCTACGCCAACGGGCCGATTCATTTGGGGCATCTGGTCGAGTACATCCAGACCGATATTTGGGTCCGCTTCCAGAAGCTCCGCGGCCACCATTGTATCTACATTTGTGCGGACGATACGCACGGCACGGCGATCATGATCCGGGCTCGCAAGGAAAATCGCAGCGAAGAAGCGTTGATCGCCGATATGCAGCGGCAGCACGTGCGGGATTTCGCCGGCTTCGATATCGCTTTCGATAACTACGGCAGCACGCACAGTCCTGAGAATCGCGCATTCTGCCACGAGATTTGGGGCGCCATCCGTCGCGCCGGACTGGTGGTCGAACGCGACGTCCAGCAGCTGTATGATCCGGTCGCGCAGACGTTTTTGGCCGATCGCTTTGTGCGAGGGACTTGTCCCCATTGCCGGGCGCCAAACCAGCCTGGGGATAACTGTTCGGCCTGTGGATCGACGTTTGGTCCGACCGACCTGATCGATCCGGTCAGTACGCTGTCCGGGTCCCCCCCCGAAATCCGCTCGGCCCCGCACTTGTTCATCGAACTCGAACGATTGCACGACTTTCTGGAGACCTGGACGCAGTCGGGGGAGCACTTGCAGGAGGAAGTCGCCAAATACTTGCGGGGGCATTTCCTGGGCGATCCCAGCTCCGTCGAAGGCCCCAAGCCGCTGCGGGACTGGGACATCTCCCGCCCTGCCCCGTATTTCGGTTTTGAGATTCCCGACGCGCCGGGGAACTACTGGTACGTGTGGTTCGACGCGCCGATCGGTTACCTGGCTTCGACGCTGGCCTGGTGTCAGAAGACCGGCGAAGATTTCGATCGCTGGTGGCGGAATCCAGAAACCGAAATCCACCACTTCCTTGGGAAGGACATCACCTACTTTCACACATTGTTCTGGCCGGGGATGCTGAAGGTCGCCGGATTCAACCTGCCGACCAAGGTCCACATCCACGGCTTCTTGACGGTCAACGGCGCGAAGATGTCCAAGAGCACGGGGACCTTCATCCGCGCGGAGACGTACCTGAAGCACCTGGATCCCGGCGCGCTGCGTTACTACTACGCCACCAAGTTAGGGCCGCGGCTGGATGATTTGGATTTGGGTGTCGAAGAATTCGTCCACAAGGTCAACGCAGACCTGGTCAACAACGTGGTCAACCTGGCATCCCGCACCGCCAAGTTCGTCACGCGGGATGGACTCTCCCCGAGCTATCCCGACGACGGCGGCCTGTTCGCCCAAGCCGCGGCGGCGGGCCAGGAGATCGCCGCCGCGTACGAAAACTGTGACTACAGCCGAGCGACGCGTACCATCATGGAACTGGCGTATCGAGCCAACGTCTACATCGAGCAGGTCGCTCCGTGGAATTTGAAGAAAGATCCGAGCCGAGCGGGGGAGCTTCGTGACGCCTGCACGATCGCGTTGAATCTGTTCCGCCAGTTGACGGTGTACCTGGCGCCGATCCTGCCGCGGCTAGCGACGCAAGCTGGTGAATTGCTGGGCGAACCACTTGTGCATTGGGACCAGGCCGCCTCGCCGCTGGTTGGCCGGCCGATCAACGAATTCCAACATTTGATGAAACGAATCACCCTGGAGGATGTCCAAGCCATGATCGACGAATCGAAACAAGCCGACCCGGCCGAGGCCCCTGCCGCACCGCCTGCCCCGGTCGATAGCCCCGCGGCTCTGCAAGCCGATCCAATTTCACCCGAGATCACGATCGACGATTTCGCCAAGATCGACCTGCGGATCGCGCGCGTGGTCGCAGCCGAGCACGTTCCGGAGGCGAACAAGCTCCTGAAATTGACGGTCAGCTTCGGCGGGGACGAACGCCGCACCGTATTCGCCGGCATCAAGCAGGCTTATCAGCCGGAGCAATTGGTCGATCGGCTGGTGATGGTGGTCGCCAACCTCAAGCCGCGGCAGATGAAATTCGGATTGAGTGAAGGGATGGTCTGCGCGGCCGGACCCGGCGGCGCCGACGTCTTCTTGATCGGAGTCGACCCAGGCGCCGTCCCCGGCCAACGCGTCAAATAGAATGTTCTCAATGTCGAACAATTCAATGTAGAACAGTTGTCCTCAACTGTTCTCTTGCGTTTGGGCCCGTCCGCTTTGCGCCGAACAATTGAGGACAATTGTTCTACCATTGGCGCCGAACAGTTCAATGTAGAACAGTTGTCCTCAACTGTTCTCTGGTGCGCCGGACCATTCTGTCCTCAGCGGTTCCTTCCGTTCGCCCGCGTGCTGCCCAATACCCCTCAATTGTCCCTCCAGCACCCCAGTCCCCGCATGGGACGAGTTCCCAACTCGGCGGCTCGAGCGGTTGACAGGTTTTTCGCGCACGTTGCACCACTGGCCCGACGCCGCGGCCGCGCAGCAATTCGGTCAATACATGCTGGTTGAGAAACTTGGCGGGGGGGGAATGGGAACGGTGTACAAAGCCCGACACGCTTTGCTCAGGCGGCCGACCGCGATCAAGCTCCTGAAGCCGGAAACCCTGTCGGAATCGGCAATCTTGCGGTTCGAGCGCGAAGTCCAACTGACCAGCGAACTGACCCACCCGAATACCGTGTCGGTTTACGATTTCGGTCGCACTCCCGAAGGGACCTTTTACTACGCGATGGAGTACTTGGAGGGTGTCACGTTGGGTGATTTGGTCCGTCGACATGGCCCGCTGCCGGAGGCCCGCACGCTGCATATACTCCGCCAAATTTGCGCGTCACTCTCCGAAGCACACGCGGTCGGACTGATCCATCGCGACATCAAGCCCTCCAATATCATTCTCACCCAACGCGGTGGGCAATACGATTTTGTCAAAGTGCTTGATTTCGGGTTGGCCAAGTGGGCCGATTCCCACGGGTCGGATGCCCTCACGGCGACCAACGCCGTTTCGGGAACTCCTTTGTACGTTTCCCCGGAGGCGGTCACCAATCCCCGCCAGGTCGATGCCCGGGCGGACGTCTATGAAATTGGTGCGGTTGGCTGGTTGGATCCAGTAACGCCCGCCGAACGGGCAAAACGCGTCGATCGACCGGACCGCGAAACCAGCGGCACAAGGCCACCAAACGGACGCCAACCGGGAACCCCTTGCGGACGGAGTGTGGGGGCGACCGAGCTGAATTTCAACGGACGGACGGGATTTTCGCATCGGGGCCGGCGCCGATCGACCCGCGGGGTTTCCGGTTCAGGAATCTCCTGGCCTGCGTAGAAGTAATGGACGGAAACTTTCCAGGCGGCAGATCAACGTATAGGCCATGGGCAGCCATTCGGTTGGGGAGTCCTCCAACGGGAAATTTCCAGCTCCATTTTGGTGGTGCGCGCCTCGGTCGACTTTGCGGTCCGCGCGGAGGAATTCGACCACGAGCGGCTCGCAACTTTTTTTCTGTTGAACGGAAGGAACAATCATGAACATCGTCAAGTCGATTCTGGATGAACTCTCGGGCGATACCCTGGAGCAATTGAGTTCGCAGTTCAATGCGAATCCAAAGTCCACCGCAAACTTGTTGTCGGCGGGGGTTCCAGCAGTCCTATCAGCGCTCGGCAACATGTCGGCCAGCGACGAGGGGGCGCGAAAGCTCTCTTCGACGCTCGGCGGATTGGATGTTAATTCGTTGCTGAATCTGGGGAATATGTTTGGCCGCAACGCCAACGAGACCGTCGAACAGGGGGGCGGCATGCTCTCGTCGTTGCTGGGGGATGGTCTGTTGGGCAACATCGCGTCGGCGATCGGTCGCTTCGCGAGTCTCGACTCCGCGCTGACTCGGAAGATTTTGGCGTTTATCACTCCGTTTCTATTGGGCAAGATAGCGAGTGCCTGGAAACATCAGGGAGGGACGCCTCAAGCATTGAAGGGGCTGTTTTCCGGGGCCCAGGCCGACATCGCGGACGCCTTGCCGCAAGGGTTTTCATTGGCGAACATTCCCGGAATGTCGTCGATCGATTCAGCGGCTCAGATGGTCGACCGCACCGCACGGGCCGGCGCCGCCAACGTGAGTCGCGCAGCCAGCCAGACGGCCCACCAGGCAAAGTACGCCGCCAAGGAGGTGGCGAGTTCCCCCATGTCCTGGCTGTTGCCGCTCGCATTGTTGGCGTTGATCGCATTCGGTTTGTGGTGGTTCGTCGGCCGCAACTGGGGACGAGACGTCGCAGACGCCGCGTCCAAGGCCGGCAAGAATGCCGGAGAGACAATCACGGCACTCAAACCCCCGATCCCCGAAGTTAATCTCGACTCCGCAAAGCGCAGTCTTACCTCGGCGATTAGCTCAGCAACCAAGTCGTTTGGGGACATTCGCGACGCTGCCTCCGCGACAGCGGCGTTGCCGAAGTTGACCGAATGGAGTGCCAGCCTGGATGGCATTCACCGAATGTTTGATAAGCTGCCGGAGGCTGGACAAGCGGCATTGGGCAAATTGGTGGGAGACCAATTCGCTTCACTCCAACAGCAGGTCACTCGAATTCTGGCGATTCCAGACCTGAGCCCGGCCGCTCGGACCGCGTTTCAAGGCTTTACCAGCAAACTGGCTGGGTTGAACGTCGCTCAAGTTTCCAGCGACGCCAGCGACATCATTGCCAATCTCAAATCGACTTTGGAGGGCATTACCGACGCGGCGTCCGCCAAGGATGCCGTCGCCAAGCTGCAGAATATTTCCACGGAAATCGACTCGCTGCAAAGCGTGCAAGCGCAAATGCCGGCGAGCGGGCAATCGATGCTCGCCAAGCTATTTTCGGCGGCGCGCGGGACGCTGCAGCAAATGATTTCAAAAGTCGTGACCACCCTGGGCGCCGACGCGAGCTCAGTTCAGCCGGTGCTCGACGAAATCATCGACAAACTAGGCAAATTGGCAGGGACCACCGCCTAAGCGCCTATTCCATTCGGGCCGACGGCCGACCAAGCGCCTGTCCCATTCCCTTCGACGGCCGCCTAAGCGCCTATTCCATTCCGACCGACGGCCGATAATGCGTCCGTGCCATTGCCTTCGACGGCCGCCGAAGCGCTGATCCTATTACCCTCTCCCCCGCTTCGGGGGAG
>JBGSLW010000112.1:0-12485 GCA_041740495.1 Pirellulaceae bacterium | reverse complement strand
CGGACCACATCGATCCCCACGCCACCGACCCCCACCGGCCTTGTGCCGGTGGCTTGCTGGTCTGGTGACTAGCAACGGGGCCACGGACCACATCGATCCCCACGCCACCGACCCCCACCGGCCTTGTGCCGGTGGCTTGCTGGTCTGGTGACTAGCAACGGGGCCACGGACGACATCGATCCCCACGCCACCAACCCCCACCGGCCCTGTGCCGGTGGCTGGCTGGTCTGGTGACTCGAATTCCGACGCTCACTTCCGCGATTGGTGCAACTGGACGACTTCTTTCAAGACTCCGATTGTCAGTTTTGCGGTGTCCTTGTCGGAGATATTGGTGGCCGCCAGGTAGATGCATTGGTGGGCTGGGCTGACGATCGCGGTCGCGGTCCACACCGTATTGGACCCGGTATGGGTCCAGAACGGGCCGCCCAACTCGGGTCGGTCGGCCAGAATCCACCCGCCCGCGTAATGCTGGCCCGCGTCGTCGGAGTGGAGCGCCGCCAGGGTTTCCTCTTTCAACAACCCACCCTCGGTATGCGGCAGGAAGTGAGCGGCACAGCAACGGGCCCAAGCGGGCAAACTGCAGTGAACGGTGCCGGCGGGGCCCATCGACAGTGCATTATCGATGTTCATCGCGAGTGCTGCGCCCTCCGGGGTTCGCCGGTGACCGGAAGGCTGATCGCTGCGCAATTTGGATCGCGGCGGTCCGAACCCGACTTCCTGCTGGGAGATGCCCAACGGACCGAAGACTCGGGCGCGCAGCAAGTTTTCCCACGAGTCGTTGTACACGGTTTCCAACATGTGTCCGGCCACGACATAACCCAAGTTGGAATACTCGAACTTCGCCTCCGACTTTTGGCGCGGGGGGCGCTTCAGTGCCGCGACGATCGCCTGGCGCCGAGCCGGTCGGGGATCGACGTCGGGCTCGATCCGCGGATACACTCCGTTCGGAGGGATGTTGCCGCGGTGATTGAGGAGCATTTGCAGTGACACGGGACGATACGAGGGATCGATCTGATCGGCGATTTCGGGCAGGACGTCGCCGATCGTCGACTGCCAGGTCAAACGCCCTTCGTCGACCGCCGTCGCGGCGAGCAGTGCCGTGAGTGCTTTGGTGCACGAGCCGATGTGGACGAGGTCGCTGGCTTGCAGCGCTTCGTCGATCCCGACTTGGCGGAGGCCGGCGGCTCCGATGCGGCCCGGCTTGCTGATTTCGAAATAGCCGCACACCAACCCGGGAAGCTGCTGGGCTTCCACTTCGCGGGCAGCGAGTCCGGAAAGTTCGGCGTCGACTTGAATCTGTTCCCAACTCGAGAACGGACGACTGCGAGTTTCGTCCGACGATTGGGCGGCGGCGGGATGGGCCAGGCAAAGTGCCAGGCAGATGACACGGCAGCACGTTCGGAACCGTCGGCCGCCGAAATTCAGTGGCATCGCTCAGACCTTTATCGACGGTACAGAATCCAAGGAGGCGGACGATTCCGGCGCCAGGCTCGGTCCCAGCTCGGGATATATCTGGGCGGCCCGTTTCCATTTGTCCCAATCGGCGCGGAGGATCTTGGCGTCGGCAGAAACTCGTCCTTCGGCCACCCACTGGTCCAACAGTTTCTTGGGGACGGGTCCGTACTCGGTCCGTTCGGCATCGCGGAGTCGAACGATCCAGCCGTCGTGCGGCGGGGGAGAGATCCAGGGATCTTGTGGTCGTTCGATCGGCAGCGGCGTGCGGACGACCGGCGGTCGCTTGGGGCGGATCATCTTCGCCGGCGGATGGAGGGCTTGGGGGCGGGGACCCTGGCCACTGCTGAGCCAGCGGAGCGCCACGGCCGCGCCGGGAAAGTCCGCCTGCTCGGCGACGATCCGTTCCAGCTCGGTCTGGGCGTCGATCAACTGGCCCTGCTGGAGGAGTGCCAACGCTCGGGCGTAATGCGCTGCCCGGCGGGCGAGGGGGTCGTTGCGTTTGAGTTGAATCACTGTGCTGAAATCGGCGATCGCCGGCAAGAATCGGCTCATCTGGTAATAGATCTTGCCGCGGGTCATCAGCAATTGAGCCCACTCGCCGGGCGCTTGGAATCGGTGGATCGCCTTGGTCAGCCAGATGATGGCGCGTTCGTGTTCGTCGCGCTCCGCCAGCACGAGTGCTCGACCGCAATACGACTTCAGCAAGCCGGGATCGTGGGTCAGAGAGAGTTCAAAGTCCTCCAGAGCCGGGTGGGGTTGTCCGGCCTTGAGGTAGGCTTCGCCGCGCCAGGAGATGACTTCGGGCTGGTTGGGATACAGGTCCAGTGACTGGCAGAAGTCGATGATCGCCTTGAGGAAATCGCGCCGCTTGAAATGTAACTTGCCGCGCAGGAAATAGGAGGCGTGATCGGTGAAGTCGAGTCCGACGGCCTGGTTGAGCGCCTCGATGGCCGGCTCGAACTGCCCTTGGCGTTGGAGCATGCTTGCTTGAAGGACGTAATACGCCGAATTCTCCGGGCCCAATTCGATCGCCTGGCGAGTGGCTTCGAGCGCCGGTCCGACCTGCCCCACGGCGGACTGGGTCTTGGCTTGCCAAAACAGGGCGGTGTGGAACAGCGGCGCATCGGGCTCGATCCGCTCCAGAATTTGCTGAAAGTCGTCGAGTGCGGCGGAATACTGTCGGAGTGCGAGGTGGACCTGGCCCCGGCGGAGGTGGACCATGCCGTCCTCTTCGATTTGGAGCGAATCGTTAAAGTCGCTGAGTGCGGCCTCGAGGCTTCCCAGGAATTGGAACGCCATGCCGCGATGGCGGAGCGCGTCCGCATCGTGGGGTTGCCGTTGAAGTTGTTGCGTAAAAAACTCGACGGCCCGCCCGGCGACCGGGGTTCCCAAGGTCTGGTACTGTTCGGCGGCGGCAGGGCGAATTGAGATCGCCTTCTGCAGGCATTCGATGACCTGCGGCCATTCCTCCAGGCGGGAGGCGACGGCCGCGCGCCAGATCATCGTGCCGGCATGGTTGGGACGCAGCCGATGGGCCTCCTCCAGATCTTCCACCGCCTGGTGCAAATCGCCCAGCTCGTAGTGTTGTACGCCGCGGAGGTAGAGGTACTCGGCGCGGCGACGCGGTTCACCGGCCAATTCGATGGCGCGGCCCAATTGATCGAGACTCTTGTTGTGGAGCTTCTGCTTGAAATAAACCTGACCTTCGAGGGCAAAGACTTCGGCCGAATCCGGGACCAGGCGCTGTGCTTTCTTGCATTGCTGGATCGCCTCGTCGTACCGCCGCTGTGCTTCGAAGACTTTGGCCCTCCCCAGGAAAATCTCCTCGCGAATCGAACCAAGATTTTCGGCGCGGTCGAAGTCCTGCAAGGCGCGATCGAGCCGCCGCAACAGCACGTTCATCTCGCCCCGTTTGATCCACAAGCCAGCTCGGTTCGGTTCCAGTTTCAAAGCGCTATTGAAGTCCGCCAAGGCCAGCGTCGGATTGTTGAGTGCCGCATGCGTTTCCCCACGCAACTTGTACCAGGCAGCCGCCGGATGCGCGGCGATCAAGTCGGTGAGGTCCTCCAGGCATCCGACATAGTCCCCGAGCTGATGCCGCAAACGAGCCGCCTCGGCCAGCAGGTTCGGATTGCCCCGGGCCAACCCCCGCAGCTTCTGGAGTGCGGTCAGCGCGGTCCGCGTCTGCCCCATGGCTTGAGCGGCGCGCGTCTGCAACACCAAAGCGGGGGCGGCGAGCTTCTTACTGGTCTGGATCAACAGATCGCAAAACTGGACAGCCTGGTCGTACTGGGCCAGGTGCAGCGAGGCTTCGACAGTCCCCAGCATCGCCGGACCCAAATGGGGATTTTGCTGGAGCGCGAGTTCGAAGTCGCGCTTCGCCTTGGCCGCGTCCCCGGCGTGCAAGTGGACCCAGCCTCGGTCGCTGAAAACCTGCGCCGCGGCCTCGCCACCCCCCTGCTGGATGCGCTGCCGGAACCAGTTCATAGCGGACTCGTAATATTTCGTCATCAGATCGGCGAATTCGGTCGGCTGGTCGGAGGTTGCGCGCGCGTGCGCCAAGTCCTCGTAGGCTTCCCGCCAACGCCCTAATTGACCGCGGGCAGCAGCACGCCAGGCGTAGATTTCGTCGTCGTCGTAACCGCTCCGCAACGCTGTCGAACAATCGTGTTCGGCGCGGTCGAATTCCCGTAACTTCAACAGGGTGTAGCCGCGAAGCGCATAGCATTCCGCCAGACAAGCCTCCTCCGCGTCGACGATCGCGGCGTTGAGCGCCCCCAACGCTGCGGGGAAGTCCTCGCGGCTGATCGCATCGACGGCGCTGTCCAATTGCATCGCCGCGTTCGATTTGGCACTCGGTTCCGACGTGCCCGGGGGAGGCGATGCGGCCGGTGCGTCTCCCCCCCAATGTTCATTGAGATCTTGGTCCAAGCTCCAGCCACAGTCCGAACAGCTCAGTGAGAATTTGCCGATTTTTTTGTGGCATTTCGGGCAACGATGGAACATGGCCGGCACGGGGGCGTTAAGAAAGGGGATCGGTTGGTCGAGCCCCCGAGAATAGCAACGCTCGATTCATTCCGGGGAATTGGCGAGGCGGTTGGACGAATTCCCCTGGAAAGGCCGATGTAACATTCGGGAGGCCTTTTGGACCGTTTAGTTCCCTAATATTATCGACCCCCTGTTCAGGCGGGTCAACGAAGACCGGCCTGGCGCAGGCAATTCTGAGACAATTCGGCCAAAAACCCGAAACTTTCCGTTCGCCTGGGGTTTAATTACGTACCGATTCGATGAACCGTCGGCCGCCTCGTGTTTACCTCCGCGGTCTGCCCATTCATTCTGCCCCTCGCTCACCCCGCCCTTTCCCATAAAGCGGGGGAGAGGGTAAATGAATAGGATCGCGGCCATGTTCGCTTTTTTGCCGGGTTCGTTTTGTTAATGCCGGAGTCAAGCAATGTTCCGCTCCTACGAAAAATCTCCTCGCGTCCAAGCGGTGAATTGCGGCTGGCTGAGCCGCGTCGTTCTGGGCGGAATCGTCTTGAGCGGTGTCGTGTTGGGCGGCTGGTTTGGCGCCGATTTGACGGCGCAGGAACGCTCCGAAGGTCGTTCCGAAGGTCGACGCCGCTGGGATCCCGCCAGCTTTTTACAACGGCTCGATCGCAACGGGAACAAAGTCCTGGAGCCGGATGAGATGCAGGGGCGAGCCCAAGGGTTTGTGTCCAACCTGGGCTTCGATACCAACTCGCCGATCCCAATCGAAAACGTAATTGAGAAAGTCAATCGCGATCGGTCCGAAGCGGAAAAGGAACGTGAAACGCGCTCCGCGGAGGCCAAGCGGGGGGACATGCTGCGGTTGGTTCCCGACTTTGGCGAGGAAGTTGCACTGCCAGCGGTCGCGGGTTTCGACGAAGCCGCCGATGCCGGGAATTCGGCGCTCGCCAAGAAATCGCTCGAGGAAGCCAGCGATTCCGTCCGCTCGCAGGTCGAACGCGTCTTGCGGCAATACGACGAAAACAAGAATGGTGCGTTGGACGCCAACGAAATCCAGAATGCCAGCTGGGGGCAGCCGTCGCCCGCGGAGTCGGATGCAAATCGAGATGGCAGGTTGACGCAGGACGAGTTGATTGCACGGTATCAGAGCCGCGAGCGAGACACGGAGCGAATGAACAGTCGCGGAGGCGGAAATGACTCGGGCGGCCCCGAGGAGTCCCGCCGAAGTTTCGGACGAGTTCGCTCGCAGGGGGACGATCGAGGAGGCGAGTCGCGCAGCGGAACCGGGCGGAGCGGCGATCGGCAGAATTCCTCCAGTTCGACGACGCCGAGTTCGTCGCGCAGCGGGTCGACGCGTCCGGCAGCAACTTCGTCGTCAGCCGATCGGATCGCAGGATACGTCTCCAGCCAACTGGATAAGTACGACAAAAACCACAACGGCAGCCTGGATTCAGATGAACTTTCGGCGATGAGCAATGCCCCCAAGAACGCCGACGCCGATGGCGACGGAATTCTCAGTCGCAGCGAGTTGGAACAATATTACGGCGGCGGGTATCGTTCGAGCTCTAGTGGCAATGCCGAGGCCAGCGCCAAACCGGAAGCTAGCTCCGGCCGTGCGGAGCGGGCCGCGGCGGAACCGAGCAAAGATGAGGGAGCTGGCCGTTTTCGTCGCCGCGATTCCGGCGTTCGTCGCAGCCGCGACTCTTCCAATTCGTCCAGCGACGGGACAATTCGCATGAGCGACTTTGAACCCGAAGAGCCCTGGTCCGAAGAGAAGCTCAAGCGATTCTACGAGCTCGATGCAAACGGCGACGGGATAATCACCCCCGCGGAATTCAACCGCCGCGGCTAGAATAGCTCGACGCTCCGCGTCGCGCCACTCTGACTTTTCACATCCGGCCAGTCGGCTATGATGGATGCGGCATCTTCACAGAGTGGTTGGATCGCATGGCCAATTTGAAAGTTGTGGTACCGCATCAGCTGGACAAAGTCGCAGCGTACGATCGCTTGCGGAACTATTCAGACCAAGTGCGGGGGGACTTTGCCGCACAAGTCACCCATGTCCAGGAACACTGGTCGGACGACGGCGTCGCCACGTTTTCCTTCCGCATGATGGGTTTTCGGGTTTCGGGGCAGACGATTACGCTGGACGATCAAGTTATGGTGGCGCTCGAACTGCCGTTCGCCGCCCTCGCGATCCGCGGAATGATCGAAAAGGAAATCGTCCAGAGAATTCAAACCGCCCTCGAGTAGAACGCACATCGAAAATCAGCCGCCTGGCGCTAGCCTGCGGTTTCTTCGGTCCCGCAGCCTGCCGAGTCGGAAACCGCAGGCTAGTGCCATGCGGCGGATGATTGTGTCGTCCCGAGCACTCAGCCCACTGGTTATTTGCGGTGGAACTAAACGCCGGATGGACAGTGCTGCACCCCGTCTCCGCCGGATCGCGGATGCGAGCAGCAGGTGAAGACCAAGGCGTGGGGGAGGCGGGCGGTGAGGATATGTCCGGCGCGCGCGGCGTCCGTTGGGCGGCGGTAGAGTCCGAAACAAGCGGTCCCGCTGCCGGACATTTCGGCGCCCAGCGGATGGGTGGCACGGAGGGCATCCAAGGTCGGAACGATGGCCGGCGCCAAGCGGCTGGACGATTCTCGCAAACCACTGTACAGATGTACATCTATTGGGTGCAAGGCCGGGCGTTGGAAAACAGCCAGCATCTCGGCTGCGGAACGGGGGGTTCGATCGGCGGGGATTTGCGAGAACGCTCGGGCGGTCGACAATCCTCCGGGGGGTTTGACGACGACAAACCAGAGCGGCGGATGCGGGGGCAAAGCGGTCACGCGCTCGCCTCGTCCCCGGCAGACCGCGGTGCCGTCCGCAAAGAAAAATGGAATGTCGCTGCCGACCGCGGCGCCGATTTCGGCCAAGGCGGCGGGCCCCAATTGCCTGTTCCAAGCGCGATTCGCCAGCTTCAATGCCGCGGCGGCGTCGCTGGAGCCTCCTCCCAACCCCGCCTCCCACGGGATGTATTTATCGATCGATAAATGGCCTCCCAACCGGGGGTCGCCGATCGTTTGTCGCAGGCGTTCGAGAGCTCGCCACGCGACGTTATGCTGGTCGTCTAACGGCGGGGCCGCCTGCCCACGGAGACGTCCGCCAAGCCGACAAGTGACACGGAGTCGCCCGTCGGAGGTTGGTTCGAAGCGGAGCCGGTCGCACAACGAGATCGGAGTGATGATGGTCTCCAAGTCGTGGTAACCGTCCGACCGTCGCCCCAGCACTTCCAGGAAAAGATTGAGTTTCGCGGGGGCGTAAATCGAGTACGCCTTCGGCTGACGGTTCAACATCGAAGTTCCAGGCACTTAAGCTCTACCGATCCCGCCGCGTGAGTCGTTACGGAAAATGGGTTGACGCTGATGGTAGAACCATTGTCCTCGACGGTCATAGTAGAACCGTTGTCCTCAACGGTTCGTCGTGCGCCGTGGGCTGAGCAATTGAGGACAATTGCACTACATTGAATTGCACTACACTAAATCGCTCGACACTCACAGCTCCATTCTTAGCGCTGAACGCATGCCTGCCAATCTCACGCCACAGTATCACAAAGCGGAGCAAGCTTACCGCGCCGCGTCGACCCCGCACGAGGAACTCGAGTGTTTGGAGATCATGCTCCAAGAGATCCCCAAGCACAAGGGAACCGACAAGCTGCAGGCTGACCTGAAGCAGAAAATCAGTCGTCTGAAGAAAGAGGTGTCCGAGGCCAAGACCGGCGGGAAACGCCCTGGCTTCCGCTTGCCGCGGCAGGGGGCTGGGCGAGTCGTCTTGATCGGCCCGCCGAATACCGGGAAGAGCCAGTTGCTGGCAAGTTTGACGCGGGCCCATCCGGAAGTGGCCAACTACCCGTTTACGACTCGGGAACCGCTTCCCGGGATGATGCCCTGGGAAGATATCGCGGTCCAGCTGGTCGACACGCCGGCGATTACCGGCGACACCTATCCTCCGGAAGTGCAGTCGTTAATTCGCGGCGCCGAATTGGCGGTGCTGCTGGTCGACCTCGGGTCCGACGATGGTGGGCAGGATTTGGCAGATTTACTGTCGATCGTCCAGGCATCACGCACTCGGCTGGCCCGCGACACCCACCTGGATGAAGATGACATCGGCGTCAGTTACACGGGAACGATCCTGGCGTTTAACAAAATCGACCTTCCCGAAGGGGCCGATCGATTGCAGTTTTTCGAGGATTTCTTCGAGGTGGACTTGGAACGGGCCATGATCTCCGCCGCGACCGGCGCCGGGTTGGATTCGCTGAAGGAGACGTTGGTTCGGCGGCTGGATGTGGTGCGCGTGTACACCAAGATGCCCAACAAGAAAGAAGCGGACTTTGAGAAGCCTTATACGTTGACTCGCGGCGGCACGATCGCCGATTTGGCGCGCTTGATCCACAACGATTTGGCCGAACGGCTCAAGTTTGCTCGGGTATGGGGGAGCACCGTGCATGACGCGACGGTGGTCAAAGGGGACTATGTCCTTCACGACAAGGACATCGTCGAGATCCACAGTTAGTCGATTGGGCGTTCATTGAAATCCTGCCCGTTCGTCGGAGGTGCGGTCGCCCGACAGGGGTCCTTGGCGCTCTGCGTGAGCGCGGCGACGAAATCAGCGCGGCTGCGGTGGCCTGGCCTTTGGGCGCGGGAACTTTCTGTAGATCCCCCTGCAACGGACGATTCGTCCCCAATAAGCGAAGTGTCGGAGCGGTCGAGGCGAATCGAGACGTCAAAACGTCCTTTACTCGATCCACCCGATTTATGAGAATAACTGTGTCGACGTGGCGTGGGCCAGTCTTTTTGCGATCGACGATCGACTTTTGCCGATGGAATGAGGGGATGAACGACCGGAATGAGAGAATTATGGCAGACGTGCTGAAACCGACCGACGAACAAGTCACCTCGACAGGGGGACTGATCTCCCCATCCGACGTAGACCCGATTGAGACCGCCGAATGGCTCGATTCGTTGGAATACGTGATACAAAGCCGAGGTGCGGAGCGCGCCAAGTACTTGTTGTCGGTGTTGGAGGCCAAGGCCAAGACCGACGGCGTCGACATTCCGATTCGCTCCAACACCCCCTATATCAACACGATTCCGGTCGATCAGCAGCCGCGTTATCCGGGGAACCGCGAGATCGAGCGGCGGATCAAGAGCATCATCCGCTGGAACGCGATGGCGATGGTGGTTCGGGCGAATAAAGAACATGACGGGATCGGCGGGCACATTTCGACGTACGCATCGTGTGCGACGTTGTTCGAGGTCGCTTTCAATCATTTTCTGCATGGGCGGGGAGAAAGCGGCTTTGGCGGAGACCAGGTCTATTTTCAAGGGCATGCCTCGCCGGGAATTTACGCGCGGGCATTTTTGGAAGGGCGCTTGGGGGAAGGCAACCTGCGAAACTTCCGCCGCGACTTGCTGGAGGATGGATTGTCCTCTTATCCCCATCCCTGGCTGATGCCTTCGTTCTGGGAATATCCGACCGTGTCGATGGGGTTGGCGCCCTTGATGGCGATTTACCAAGCCCGGTTCAACCACTATCTCACCGATCGCGGGATTTTGGATGTCTCGAAGAAAAAGGTCTGGGCCTTTATCGGCGATGGGGAATGCGACGAACCGGAAACGCTGGGCGCCATCACGCTGGCTTCCCGCGAAAAGCTGGGCAATTTGATTTTCGTCATCAACTGCAACTTGCAGCGCCTGGACGGTCCGGTCCGCGGGAATGGCAAGATCATCCAGGAACTGGAGGCCCTCTTCACGGGCGCTGGTTGGAACGTGATCAAGGTGGTTTGGGGAGACGATTGGGATGCTCTCCTGGAAAAGGATGAGACCGGCTTGTTGGTCAAGCGCATGGGAGAAGTCGTCGACGGCCAGTTTCAGAAGTATGTGGGGATGAACGGGGCGTATATTCGCGAGCATTTCTTCGGGAAGTATCCGGAGCTATTGGAACTGGTGCGGAACTATAGCGACGAAAAGCTGGAGGTGCTGCGGCGGGGGGGGCACGATCCGGAGAAAGTCTATGCGGCGTACAAGGCGGCCGTGGAGACGACGGGTCGACCCACCGTGATCCTGGCGAAGACGATCAAGGGTTATGGATTGGGTGAAGGGGGAGAGGGGCGCAATATCGCCCACAACAAGAAGAAGGCGGAGGAAAAGGAGCTGTTGCAGTTCCGCACGCGTTTCGGGATTCCGATCAGCGACGAAGATGTCGGCAAGATGCCGTTTTACAAACCGGCCGAAGACAGCGTCGAACTGAAGTACATGCGCGAGCGGCGGGAAGCATTGGGCGGAGTCATCCCCTCCCGCCCCACGACCGCTCCGACGATGCAGGTTCCGCGATTCGAGGACTATCGGTCTGTGATCGAACGCGACTACGAGAAAGAGCTTTCGACCACGATGGGTTTCGTCCGGTTGCTCAGCCGGATGTGCAAGGACAAGTTGATCGGGCGCAATATCGTGCCGATCGTGCCGGACGAGTCCCGGACGTTTGGGATGGAAGGGATGTTCCGCGAGGTCGGAATTTACGCCCACAGTGGTCAGCTGTACGAACCGATCGACTCCGATCAAATCGCCTACTACAAGGAAGCCAAGGACGGGCAGTTGCTGGAGGAGGGGATTTCCGAAGCCGGTTCGATGTCTTCGTTCTGCGCTGCGGGGACGGCGTATGCCGCCCACGGCGTCAACATGATTCCCTTCTTCATTTTCTATTCGATGTTCGGCTTCCAGCGGATTGGCGATTCGATCTGGGCGGCGGCCGATATGCGTGCCAAGGGGTTCTTGATCGGCGGGACCGCCGGGCGGACCACCTTGAACGGCGAAGGACTGCAGCACCAGGATGGGCACAGTTTGCTCAACGCGATTGCCTTCCCCACCGTCCGCTCGTACGACCCGGCGTTCAACTACGAGGTCGCGGCAATCATCTTTGCCGGGCTGAAACGGCTGTACGAGGATGGAGACACTGCGATCTACTACTTGATGGCCGGGAACGAAAACTATTTGCAGCCGGCGATGCCCGAGGGGGTGCTGGACGACATCGTCCGCGGGATGTATCGCTTCCGCAGCGTGCAGCCTGAAAAAGCCAAAGCCCAAGTGCAGTTGTTTGGCAGCGGCGCGATCATGAATTGCGTGTTGGCGGCTCAGGCTATTTTGGCTGAGAAATTCGGGATCGGCAGCGACGTGTGGAGCATCACCAGCTACACCGAGTTACAGCGGGACGCCTCCAGCGTCGAACGCTGGAACCGTTTGCATCCCGACGAGAAGCCGCGCAGCAGTTATCTGCAATCCAAGCTGGAAGGGGTCGAGGGAACGTTTGTTGCCGCCTCCGACTATGTACGTGCCTTGGCGGAGCAGGTGCGGCCTTGGATCCCCGGCGACTACACCGTATTGGGAACCGATGGGATGGGACGCAGCGATACGCGTCCCGGGTTGCGGCGGCACTTTGAAGTCGATGCCGAGTCGATCGCGATCGCCACGTTGTACCGCTTGGCCAAACAAGGCACGTTGAAACTGTCCGAGGTCGCTCGGGCAGTGAAGCAACTGGGGATCGACCCGGACAAGGTCAATCCGCTGTATGCCTGATGTCCGGCGGGCAACTCCGGGCGGGCGACCGAATCACCTGTTAGCGCGAATCCAACGGAATCTGAAATGGCGATCGAACTGAAATTGCCTGAGTTAGGTGAAGGAATTGACTCGGGGGATGTCTTGGAAATCCTGGTCCGCGTGGGGGATGAGATCGCGGTCGATCAGGGGGTCGTCGAACTGGAGACGGAGAAGGCGACTGTTTCCGTACCGGCCAGCCACGCCGGCAAGGTAACCAAAATCCTGGTGAAAGCGGGGGATACCGTTCGGATCGGACAAGGCCTGGTCGAGGTCGAACCGGTCGGGGCGGGGGGAGCGGCCGGGGCGCCGTCGAAGGAATCACCAGCAGCGCGGGAGGTGAAGACGGAGTCGCCGACGACTGCCGCCACACCGGCGCCGATTCCACCGGCGACCGTTGCGCCGGCG
>JBGSLW010000111.1:0-8573 GCA_041740495.1 Pirellulaceae bacterium | reverse complement strand
GGCGGGTATGCCGTTTCGCCGGGGGGGACGGCCGCAAGCGGAGGCGGCGCGGCCGCGGCCGGTACCAGTGCTCCGGCGGTCGACAACGCCCAGATCATCAAGAGCCCGATGGTCGGCACGTTCTACGCTCGGCCCAAGCCCGACAAACCGGCATTCGTCAACGTGGGAGACCACGTGCAGCCCGATACGATCGTGTGCATCGTGGAGGCGATGAAGATGTTCAATGAAATCCCCGCCGGACTCGCAGGCAAAATCATCGAAGTCTGTGTGAAGGACGGCGAGCCGGTCGACGTCAACAAGCCGCTGTTCAAGGTGGCGCCGTAAGCATGTACAACCGCATCTTGATCGCCAACCGCGGCGAAATTGCGCTCCGCGTCATCCGAGCTTGCAAGGAGATGGGGATCGAGACCGTCGCGATCTTCAGCGAGGGGGACCGGGGAAGCCGCTACTTGGAGTTGGCCGACGAGGCCTTTTGTGTGGGCGGTCCCAAGTCCGCGGACAGCTACCTCAAGATCGATCAGATCATCAGCGCCGCCGAAGTGGGGAACGTCGAGGCGGTGCATCCGGGGTACGGCTTCCTGTCAGAGAACGCCCACTTCAACGAAGTCTGCCGCGATTGCAATATCGACTTCATCGGGCCTTCCCCGCAAGCGATGCTGATGCTGGGCGATAAGAACTCGGCCCGCGCCCTGGCCCGCAAGGCCAAGGTCCCGGTCGTGCCGGGGAGCGATGGCTTGATCGACGATGAGGAAACCGCGCTGCGCGTCGCTCACGAAATCGGTTTCCCGGTGCTGATCAAAGCGACGGCCGGGGGGGGCGGACGAGGGATGCGGGTGGCCGCCAACGACCTGGCGCTCAAGTCGGCGTTGCAACAAGCCACCACCGAGGCGATGGCGGCGTTCGGCAACGGCGGCGTTTATTTGGAAAAGTACATCGAACATCCGCGGCACGTCGAAGTCCAGATGATCGCGGATCTCCACGGGAACGTCGTGCACTTGTGGGAACGGGATTGCTCGACCCAACGCCGACATCAGAAATTGATCGAGGAAAGTCCCAGCCCCAGTATCCCCAAAAATGTGCGGAAGGCCATTTGCGACGCCGCCGTCCGCTTGATCGAAACCGCCAATTACACCAACGCGGGGACGGTCGAGTTCATCGTCGACCAGCAGAATAACTTCTACTTCATCGAGGTCAACGCGCGGATTCAAGTGGAGCATCCGGTCACCGAGATGATCACCGGAATCGATTTGATCAAACAACAGATCCGCGTCGCCGCGGGGGAAAAACTTCCCTTCCGACAAAAGGATATTCCCTGCAACGGGGCGGCGATCGAGTGCCGGATAAACGCCGAAGACCCGACCAAGAATTTCCAGCCGTCGCCCGGTCGCATCGACAGTCTTTTCGTGCCGGGAGGATTGGGGGTCCGCTTCGATTCGCATGTGCACGCGGGCTACATCGTGCCGCCCTACTACGATTCGATGATCGGCAAGTTGATCGTCCACAAGAACTCGCGGGAAGAGGCAATCGGCTGCATGCTGCGGGCTTTGGGCGAATTGCGAATTACGGGGATCAAGACCACGACGGATTTCCACCGGCAGGTGCTCAGCCACAAAGACTTCGCTGACGGCAAAATCGACACCAGCTGGGTCGAGCGCAACATGCTGACCCGCAGTTGATGAGGGTGGCACGACGCTCCGTGTCGTGGCGGTGCAACTCGACCTTGCCAAGAGCTTCAGGGATCCGCGACGCGGGGCGTCGCGCCACTCCGTATTTGCGCAGCCCGTTAAGGTCGTCTATCCCTGACTCGAATTTTTCTGTCCCCTGTTTTTCTGTCCCTCCCGGTACCCCTCTCTCCTCCCATGGGACTTGCGAGTTGGTTTCGCCATTCCTTCGCGGCTCGGCATTATCCCGACACATTTTCGCTGCGCCGCAGGGACCTGCTGTCCGGCATCGGCCGCGTGTTGCAGCAGGTTTCGCCCGATGAACATTGGATCGTGGCAGCCCATTTCCCCCGGTCGTTCGAGGCGTTGACCGAATCGCTCGATCAGCAGTCGATCCGCTTTCGAGTCGGCGATCGACCACTGCAGAGCCACTCCGTGCGCACAGCGCTTGCCCCGGGTGAGATCGTCGTGACGCTGGCAGGTATGCTCCACGGCAACGCCGACGCCCAACCGGTTCAGTCGCTGGACCGGCCCGTTTCTGTGTTGCTCGTCGAGCGGCATCCACTACTGCGGCACGACGTGGCGGTCGAACGCTTCGTCGAGTGCATCCCGGGCCAGCGCCGCCTGGCTTACTATCTGGCGCTGGACGATCCGCTGCTGCGGCAAATGCTCTCACCGCAAATGCTGGAAGTCTTGCGGCAGTTCGGTCTGACCGAGCAGCATCTGGTCAGCAGCCACCTGGTGAGCCGGGCGATCAAACGCTGGCAGCGGAAGATCGAACGCCGAGTTCGCGTCGAACATTCCGCGGATTCATGCGAAGCGTGGCTGGAGAGGAATGTGCCAGGGGAGGCCGGGTAAGGAGGGTAGGTAGCGTAGGCCGGAACAAGTCTTCGCGGTTCCGGCATCGTTCCGCTTTCCGTTCGCCATTGCAATCGCAAGCGGGCTCGTCATCCTAACCAGCACGGAGCGAGCAATTGAGGACAATTGCTCTACAATGAAAATGTAGAACAGTTGTCCTCAACTGTTCGGCAGCTGGTTGGAGCGAGCGGCGGGCGGATCGCAAGCGGGCTCGTCATCGCAACCAGCACGGAGCGAGCAATTGAGGACAATTGCTCTACCGTGAACTACACGCTTCGGTCGAAGAGGCTGTGTAACTGGATTTTGCCTTTTCCCAATTTGCCGCCGTAATTGGCGGTGTGGATCGCGACGACGCCGGGGACTTGGGTGGCGGCTTCGATCCCGATCCGCATCCCGCTGCGGACATCGGACTCGCGGGCGCCGCTGACGATCATCTCGTAGACGCATTCCACGCCGGCGGGCAATTTGGACTCGCCGCTCTCGCGAAGGGTCGGGCAGTAGGTGTGGTTGGTGGTGGCGACCATTTCTACATAGTTGACCGCGCCGACTTTCGAACCGCTGGCGGCGCATTTGACGACGATCAGGGGGACGGTCGCCGTCGCGGCAAGCGCAGCCTCCGCAGCCGCCAAAGCGGCCTCGCGTGTCGCCCCCAGAATCAAGAACATGCCGCCAGTCACGGCGGTGCAGACGCCGAAGTGTCGGGCGACGTACATCCAGCCGTCCATCCGGGGGATCGCGAAGACGCGTTGGCCAAAGGTCTCTTCCTCCCGTTCGAAACCGTCGCCAAACCGTTGCACGACGCTCCCCGTCAGGTCGGCTTGTTGCTCGACCAATTCCGAGGGGAGAAAATCGAACACGCTGGAAGTGGGGACGGGGACTGCACCTTTGCGCAGCCGCAACGCCAGGCATTGTTGGAGGTTGTCCAACTTGCGGTCCATCAGCTGGATCACGAATCCGGGGCGGCCGTCGGGAGTTTCGCCAGCCAAGACCTCCCGTTCGATCGTCGCTTCGCAAGGTGGCATCGTGGCGGAGCGGCCAATCCCTTTGGTCTCCATCGCGGCCTCGTAGGCCCATTTGCGATTGATCCCGGTCACTACGATCCGGCACATCTGTGCGGTGAAGGTCTCCGAGTAGTCATCTTGAATCGGAACGTTGTGAATTTTGAGTTCGGGCATCGTGTTGCAGGATGGAAAAACAGCCAGGGATTGGGGGGCGATGGTGCTCCCGCGATTGGTAGATGCACATTATCCCGCAATCGATGGGGAAACCAATCCCAGGGCGAGCCGCTTGGCAATTGTTGAGACCGGGACCGCGGGTTACGATGATCCGTTCGAGTCCTGCAAGTGTTGCACCGTCAGCCGCAGGCGTACGCGTCTGTGCCTTGAAGTGAGGGCGCGACCCGCGTTCGCTTGCGGCTGTGGTTTGAACAACGAACACATCGCCGTCCTATTCGGGGAGATCCTGCACCATGTGGAAACGAGCAAGCGTGTCGCGACGCATCGCGGCGAGTCTCTTCGGTGGATGGGTGTACTGCCTGGGGTACGGGCTGGCCGCCCAACAAGCGGGGCTTGAAAATCTGCGTACGGCGGCCGAGGAAAGCGATTACCGGCGGACCTCGCTCTCCGGCGAAGTCGTCGAGTTCGTCGAGCAGTGTGCGACGGTCCCGCATGTGCGTTCGTTTTCGTTCGGTGCGACGGTCGAAGGGCGGCCGCTGGTCGCCGCGGTCGCGGCGGATCCCCCCTACGAATTGGGGCAAAAGGACGAGCGGCTGCGGGTGCTGGTGATCGGCAATATCCACTCGGGAGAATGCGACGGAAAAGAGGCGATGTTGGCGATCTTGAGGCGAATCGCCCAAGAGCCCCAGCATCCCTGGTTGAAGAACCTGATTCTGATCCTGGCGCCCAACTACAACGCCGACGGGAACGATCGAATCGGACTGAACCATCGCCCGGGTCAGGGGGGCCCCGAGTTGGGAATGGGGATCCGCGAAAATGCTCAGCAGCTGGACCTCAACCGAGACTTTGTGAAGATCGAATCGCCCGAGGCCCAAGCTCTGGTGAAACTGTTCGACCAGGTCGATCCCCACATCTTCATCGATTGCCACACGACGAACGGATCGCTGCACCAGTACGGTTTGACCTACGACGTGCCGCACAATCCGGCCTCGCCCGAGTCGATTCGGAATTACATGCGTCAGACGATGATGCCGGCAATCACCAAGAGCCTGGAAGGCCAGGGGTTGCTGACCTACTACTACGGGAACTTCAACGGGGACAAGACCCGTTGGGAGTCGTTCGGTTTCGAGCCCCGTTACAGCACGGAGTACGCCGGGATGCGCGGGCGGTTGGGCATCCTCTCCGAATCGTACTCGCACTCGTCGTTCAAGGATCGGGTGATCGCCTCCGAGCAATTTGTCTCCGAATGTCTTCGCTACGCGCATGACCACGCCGAAGCGATCCAACAGCTAGTCGCCGAAACCGATGCGCAGTTCATCGAGCGAGCGGCCAATGTCCCCCAATCGATCGTGCTGGCGATGGACGCGCAGATGGTTCCCTTCGCGGAGAAAGTTCCCATCAAGGCTTGGGATGACGACAACCAGCCGAAGGACTATCTGGTCGACTTTGTGGGGGACTTTCGCCCGACGCGGACGATTCAGCTCCCCTACGCGTACGTGTTGCCGGCCGAGTATTCCGGGCAGGCCGACCGATTGCGGCGGCACGGGATCCGGCTGGAGGCGCTGAGTCGCGAACAGGCAGTCGATGTACAGGTGTACACTATCGATGAAATGAAGCGGTCCAGCCGGGCGTTTCAGCGGCACAACATGGTTTCGTTGCGGGCCAGTGAGCGGACGGAAACGCGGACGCTGCCGGCCGGAACGTATCTGATTCGGACCGCCCAGCCGTTGGGGCGTTTGGCTGCGTATCTGCTGGAGCCGAGCTCCAACGATGGCCTGGCGGCCTGGAATTTCTTCGACGAACAGTTGGCGGTCGGCGGGGACTTTCCGGTTTTAAAGGTGAATGGGCCGGTCGATCTCGCCGGGGACCCGGTGAGTATCGTCGAGCCGCGCGGGCGGCTGACGATCGAACAGATCTACGGAGCGGACAGCCGCTGGGCGGCTCGAACCGTCGGACCCCGTTGGAATCCGGACGGCCAATCCTACCTGCAGGAATGGGACGGCTGGTCGCGCAGCGAGTTGCAGATGACGGTGGCCACCGGAGCGATGTCGCAACCGCCGCACAACGATTTGCGAAAACTGCGCGTGGCGTTGCGGGGAGACGCGTTGGCCGAAGGTCAACGCGAGTCGATCTTGGCGGCCAAACGGACGTTGGCCGGCGATGGCCAGTCGGTGCTCTTGGTTGGAGAAAAACTGATCGCCCGCTGGGACTTGGCCCAAGGCGCGGTGGCGATCCTGGCGGAGACGGCGGCGCCGATCCAGCACTGGCAGGCCTCGCGCAACGGCCAGTCGATCGCGGCGGTCGTCGGCAACAACGTGTGGATCTTCGCGGCGGGAGCCGAGCCCTGGCAGGTCACGACCGATGGCGACGATCTGCATCTGAACGGGATGCTGGATTGGGTCTATCAAGAGGAGTTGTATGGACGAGGCGACTATCAGGGGATGTGGGTCGATCCGGAGGGGGAGCGGGTCGCCTTTCTCAAGTTCGACGAAACGGCGGTTCCGCGTCAGGGAGTCGTGAACTACAGCGAGTTCTCCGCGCCGGCGGAGGTCGGGCCGTACCCGAACGCGGGTGATCCTCTGCCGAAGGTGACCTTGCACGTAGCGGATATCGCGTCCAGGCAGGTGAACGCCATCGATTTCAGCGGATACGGCGACCACGACTTGTTGATATCCTGGGTGGGGTGGACGTCCGCACCTGAGCGGCTTGCCTGTTTTCTACAGGACCGCCAGCAGTCCTGGTTGGACGTGTGTGCTGTCGACGCAACCAGCGGCAAGCTGCAGCGATTGATCCGCGACCAGACGCCGGCGTCGATTCGCCGGCCATCCGCCCCCATCTGGTTTCGCGATGGTCGATTCGTCCTGCTGAGTCCGCGAGACGGCTACAACCATATTTACCTATACGATGCCGGCGGAACGCTACTGCGGCAGTTGACGCAAGGGCGGTGGCAGGTGACGGCGATTCACGGATTGGCGGAGGACGAATCTCGGCTTTATTTCTCAGGGCACCTCGACTCGCCGTTACGTACCCAAGTTCTGGCGTACGAATTTCAGACGGGCGCGACCGTGCCGCTGACGTCGGACGAAGCCGATCACGTCGCGGATTTCAACTCGAAGTGTACCCATTTTTTTGATCAGACCAGTCGAGCCGGGACGCCGCCGCGGGTGGTCTTGCGAGATGCTCACGGTCAGGCGGTGCGGACGATCAGCGACCCGCCCGACGCAGCGCTCGAGTACCTGGCGATCGACGATCCGGAATTCTTCGAGGTTTCCACGCGGGACGGCGGCGTCATGGATGCGATGTTGATCCGTCCCGCCGATTTCGATCCTGCGAAGAAGTATCCGGTGATCGTGCATGTCTATGCGGGCCCGCAAAGCCCCACGGTCCGCGACGCGTTTCGCGGGGCGAACTATCTGTGGCATCAGATGATGGCTCAGCACGGGTATGCGGTCTGGATGTGCGATAACCGCAGCAGCAGTCGTCGCGGGCAAGCCGCAGCCTGGGAAACGCACGGCGACCTGGGGAAACAGGAACTGGCGGATATCCTGGATGGACTCGATTGGCTGCAACGCCAGAATGCCTGGGTGGACGCGGAGCGGATCGGGATCTGGGGATGGAGTTACGGCGGCTTCATGAGCTCGTACGCCATGACCCACAGCGACCGATTCAAGGCGGGTGTCGCCGGGGCGCCGGTCACGGATTGGCGAAATTACGACGCGATCTACACGGAGCGGCTGATGAAGCTGCCCAATGAAAACAGCGCCGGGTACGACGCGTCGTCTGTGGTCCAAGCGGCGGGGGACTTGCACGGCAAGCTCCTGCTGGTCCACGGGCTGTTGGATGACAACGTCCACGTCAGCAATACGTTGCAACTGGCGGCGGCCCTGCAGATTGCCGGCAAGCCGTTCGAGATGATGCTGTACACTCGCAACCGCCACGGGATCACCGAATCGGATCAGCGCCTCCATTGCTGGCGGACGATCGCGGAGTTTTTTCTGAAGAATCTGTAACGTGGAGAACGCTACAGGATGATTGGTTTGCGTTTGGAGGAGTGTTGGCCGTTGGCGTTCGTCACCGTGACTTCGATCTCGTCGCAGGTCGGGGCTTTTAGCTGGTTGACCTTCTTCGTTTTCGCTTTTTTGAGCGCCTTGTCGTCCAAAAAACGGCGGCAGACGATGCAGTTGGGATCGCTAAAAATAATGTTCGCAGCGGTATAGTTCCCTGTCGGCAGCATGCGGTTCCAGAAGCGAACCGACACCGTGCCGCCGGTCAGGTCATTGCCAACGATCGTCAACGTTCCGTTCAAGTCGTACAAGTAATACGGATCGACGGGGGAAAAGTCGAATACATAAGGTACGGCTTTGGCGAGGTTGTTTTTTTGCTTTTTCTTGCGTTTCGTTTTGGCCATGAGCGAACCCCAGAGATAAATAAACGAGGCGGAACGAGGCAAGCCGTTACTGCGAGTCGGCTTTCAATTTGAGGCGCGGGTTATTGGGATTGGCGGCGAGCGCTGTTTGAAAGTGGTTGTTTTTCCTAGCGGTCAATTGTGCAGCATCCGCCGGAGATCCATTTTTCAACTCTAATTCCGCCCAGGCCCGAAGTACATCGGCAAAAGCTTCGTGCTCTTCCCAATTGTTGGGATTTTTCTCGACCAAATTCTGCAGCAGTTGCTCGGCTTGTCGGAAGGACTGCCGCGCCGATTTCAGGTCTCCGGACTGGCCTTGGCGAGCCCCCAGCGTCGCCGTAGCCAGAGCCAAGTACCGGGCGTAAAACGGCGTTTCGGGCTGCTCGGCCACCAGCGCCGTCCAGACGGCGACCGCTTCGTTCAGGAGCGGGTCCAATTCGGCGCCCTCGTTCTCGGCCGCGATGCGGACTTTGG
>JBGSLW010000110.1:0-8096 GCA_041740495.1 Pirellulaceae bacterium | reverse complement strand
ATTTGAACAGGAGGCAACGGAGGGAACGGAGACGGAGGAAAGAGTCTTTATTCCCCCATCCCTATTTCTTCCAGCGCTTCGATCCTCCGAACCCGGGAACACCCAACCTCTGTTTCCTCCGTTCCCTCCTGTCAAAATCTTTCCCGATCTCCTGGAAACCACACCATCAACTCCGCCACAGGTGCCAGAGCGAAATCCCCAGCGAGACCAGGCTCGCGATCGCGGCGATCAGAATCAGCGTGTACATCAAGCTGTATTTTTTGCGAAGGGCCTCCAGAGCCCCCATCAAGCGGGGAATGTCCTGCCCCTGCGTGCGGACGACCAACGCAAAACTCCCGGCGGCTTGGCCGGTCCAGACACCCACGACCAGCAGCAACAGCCCGGCGAGGGCCCCGGCGATCATGGTCACGGTCAGCGGCGAGAGCCAGCTTCCATCCCCGAGCGCCTTCTGAAGTTGCTCGATTTGTCCGGCGTCCACGCCCGCTTCCTTGGCCGCAGCGACCAGCTTGTCGGGATTTCGGCTCACGACCAGGGACGCAATCCCATTGATCATTTGCAGGACGCCAAACATGACGATCACGATCCCGACCAGGCTCATCTTTCTGGCCAGGTCGCTGATTGTCCGATTCTGCTCCGCATTGAATTCGTAGCCCGAATTGGAACTGGGTGTCGACGTCGACATGTGCATTTCTCCATGGAAGGATGGTGGAAGGGATCGAACGGTTTCGACCAGCGCCCCCCGATTATATCAGCGCGAGGGAAGTGGGACGCCGCACGACGGAATGCGGACTCGGTACCCAGTTACCCAGTAGTATGTTCGACAACCTTCAGTACAGGTATTTCGGCGACAAAAAAAGCCACCCCCGAAAAACGGGGGTGGTCCGATTGGTCCTCGGACAGTCGCGACGCGGAGCGTCACGCCACTCTGGTCTCCACCAGGCGACTAGCGGCCGCCCATCGAAGCTTCGATCCGCTTTTGGACTTTGTCCAGATTAAACGATCCCGGCGATTGACTCGGCGGGTATTCCTTCATCGTCATCAGGAATTTGGCCGCCAATTGTTGCATCGGCGCCAACACATAGACGCGATCCAGAAACCAATCGTTGTAGGTATTCGAATTGTGCTGCGCACGCTCGAACGGATCGCGCCGCAGGTTGAAGAGCAGCGGCACGCGGAGCTCCGTGAACGGCTCGCGCCACACTCCGAACGCCACGCCACGGTTTTCCAGGAAGACGGCCTTCCAGGCGTCGTAGCGCATCGCTACGATCTGGCCGTCGTCGTTCACGTAAATGAATTCCGACCGCGGCGACTTTTCGGACTTGCCGCTGAGGTAATCGACCATGTTGTAGCCATCGATAAAGTTGCGGTACTTTCGCCCGTTGAGCTCGACCCCTGACTTGAGTTTGTCCTTGATATCGGCAGCCCCCGCCACCGCGGCGAAAGTCGGTAGCCAGTCTTCGTGAGCTACAATCCCGTTCAAAGTCACGCCGGCGGGAAAATGCCCTGGCCAGCGGACGAAACAGGGAACGCGGTACGCCCCTTCCCAATTGCTGTTCTTTTCGCTGCGGAACGGCATCGTGCCGGCGTCCGGCCACGTGTTGTAGTGCGGACCATTGTCGGTTGAGTACATCACCAGAGTATCGTTCGCGATGCCCAGGTCATCCAACAGCTTGAGCAGTTGGCCGACATGCATATCGTGCTCGATCATCCCGTCGGTGTATTCATCATTCCCCGGGTGCCGATGCTCCGGGCGGACGTGGGTGCGGAAGTGCATCCGTGTTCCGTTCCACCAGCAAAAGAAGGGCTGGCCGGCTTTGTTTTGTCGCTGGATAAAGTCTTTGGCGGCGGCGACCGTCTCATCGTCGATCGTCTCCATCCGTTTCTTGGTCAGCGGGCCGGTATCTTCGATGGTTTGTCCACCTTTGCCATCCGCCTTACAATGCAACACCCCTCGCGGTCCGAAGACTTCGATGAACTTGCGACCATCCGGCAAGACCATGTCCCGCGGGTAATCCTCGTTCTCCGGCTCTTCCTCCGCGTTCAGGTGGTAGAGGTTCCCCAAAAACTCGTCGAACCCGTGCATCGTTGGCAAGTGTTCATCGCGGTCACCTTGGTGATTCTTGCCAAATTGGCCGGTCGCATAACCTTGGCTCTTGAGGACCGTCGCCATCGTGACATCGGTTTTCTGCCAACCTTCTTTCGCGCTGGGAATTCCGACCTTGGTCATCCCGCTGCGGACCGGAACCGAACCGCTGATAAAGGCCGCTCGGCCCGCCGTGCACGACTGCTGGCCGTAATAGTCCGTGAACGCAACCCCCTCCGCCGCAATCCGGTCGATGTTCGGAGTCCGGTACCCCATCATGCCCCGATTGTTGTGGCTGATATTCCAGGTCCCAATATCATACCCCCAGATCACCAGGATGTTGGGTTTTTTCTGCTGCCCCCACGTCGCGTCGCCCGCGATCGCCAATACCGTGAGCGCCAACATCGCTCGACAGATCGGCGTACCTAGTCCAAGCAGTTTCATCTCGGCCACCTTTCGACAAGTGTCATGTGATTAAAATCGAGATCCAAAAAAAGTTCGGAACTACTACTGCCTGTCCAAAGAAAAACGGAAATTTCGGCAGTTCCCGGCTCGAGAAATCCCGAGCCAACTTTTTCAATTTACGATAGCTTGACGCGTGTTACCGACCGATTCAAGATTCCATTTAGCTGTTTCACGGAACACAACCATTCCAAATGGTTATCGACTTCATTGCCGATCGGAACGCCGCATGCCGGAATTGACGCAACTGAGATGCTTGGTGGTACTCGATGAACACCGCCATTTCGGCCGGGCGGCGGAGGCCTTGGGAATGAGTCAGCCAGCTCTTACCAAGCAATTGCAACGACTCGAGAAAGAAATGGGGGTGCGGCTGGTTGATCGTGCTCGCCGTCAGATTCACCCAACGGCAGCAGGCAAATTGGTACTGACCCGTGCTCAGGAATGCCTGCGAACCCTGGCCGAATTGCAGCGTGAAGTCGACTTGTTACAGGGAAAGGAAATTGGAAGTCTGGCGATCGGCGTCGGCCCGGCCATGGCAGAATCGGTGGTCCCCGGCGCGATTGCGCAACTGGCCGAACAATATCCACGGGCCCGACTGAACGTCCGAGTCGATCATTGGAAACAGTTGGACGAGTGGTTGATCGAGGGAAAGTTGGATCTCTATGTGGCCGATGTCACCAAAGTGAAGGGAGACGAGCAAGTCCAGATTATCCCGATGCCGTCGGAACCATTGGTCGTCTTTTGTCGCCACGATCATCCGCTGACCCGCGCAGATCGGCTGGGTCCAGCGGACTTGTTGCGGTATCCGCTGGCGGTACCGCGGATGCCGGAATGGGGCCAGCGTTGGTTTGCGGATGCCTTGGGAGCTAATCCTCGGACAATGCGGCAGCAGGAATTCGCCACGATCGAATGCGAAAACTACACGATGCTCAAACGGATGGTGCTGTCCAGTCTCTGCGTGAGCGCAGCCTTGCGATCGACGATCGACCCGGAACTGCGGAGCGGTGCGCTGGCGGCCTTGCCGATCCAGGCGCCTCCGCTGAAAACGCAAGCCGGCGTGGTCCATCTGCGGTATCGCACGCTATCTCCATTGGCCGAGGCCTTCATCGCGGCGACGGTCGCTGCGGCGCAACGACTGGCAGCCGAACTCAACGGCCAGGATGGAAGTCGGGAATCACCGGGCTGATCCGGCGAAAACACAGGGCGGCCGCCAGCAGCAACGGGACCTGAATCACAAAACAGAGCGCTGCCAGCACCGCCGGATCGACTTGGTTCATCGCATTGAGCCCGACCAAGGCGGCGATCCCCAGGTTCCGCACCGCAAATTCGATCGCCAACGCTTGGCAACTGGCATGATCGGCGCGGCGCCAATATCCCAGCCCCCAGCCAGTTCCACCAGCCAGCACGGTCCATGCTGCGACCAGCGGCGCCAACCGCGGGACCATGGTCAGGAAACGTTGAAACTCGGGGAGCACGACGAGCGCCAACAGCGACACGATCGCCAACAGACTAAGACGGCGCCACAACCGCTCCTGCGCGGCGACCCACCGTGGCCAATAATGTCGAGCCGCAACGCCCGCCGCAATCGGAGCCAGCACGAACAGCACCAGCTGCAGCATGATCCCTCCCATCGGGGCGCGGATCCACAGCGACTGCCCCAGGGCCCAGCCCCCCACCCAACAAATGAGCGGCAGGGAGACGAAGGCCAGGCTACAACTGAGCGCGGTCAAGGCAATCGACAAGGCCACATTGCCTCGCGCCAGGGAGGTATACGTATTCGAGATCGCACCGCCGGGTGCAGCCGCCACCAGCAGGAGGCCGATTTGCTGCTCCTGCGATACGTCCACCAGGCGACTCAGGGCCACCAGCAGACTCGGGACCAGCACCCACTGTCCCACCGTTCCCCAAACCAGAAGTGAAATCTGGTTGCGGAGCGCCACCACTTCGGACCATCGCAGGTCCAGGCCGACCAGCCACATCATCAGCAACAGCACGAGGGGAATGCCGATCTGGAGTGTCGCTTGCATGGACTACTCGGCGGAAGCCGTAGTTGAACTCGAGGCGCGATTTTAATCGATAAGGCATACTAGCACGACGCGCGAGTTTTAAAGTTGCGTTAATCCCCGCTAGGGGGAATTAGCTGCCTTTCAATTCTGTTGTCGTACTCGTACTCAGCCATCGGCGGTACTCGTACTCGTTCTCGATCTGAACGGTCCGAGTACGAGTACGAGTACCATTTCATTGAGTACGAGTACGATTTCTGACCGATTAGCGCAACTCCAAAACACGCGAGCGCAGGGGTATCTGGCCGTGGCACACAAGGTCCGGCGTCCACTTGCTTGCGCGGCGTGCTGGTATTAATACTCGATCGATTGCTTCTCGCCTACGAGTACCATTCCACTGAGTACCGGTCCGAGTACGATGGTGGTCAATCGAAGGAGTCACGGAATGTTCGAGTGGATTCGACGTAGGCGCCGCAAACAGATCATCGCCCGGCCAAGCCCCGAGTCGTGGCGGCCGATGCTCGAGCGACTATGGTTCTGGTCGACATTGACTCGGGACGATCGCGCCACGCTCGTCGAGCGGACCAAAGTCTTCGTCGCCGAAAAGAACTGGGAGGGCTGCGGCGGCCTGGCGATGACTGAAGAAATCCAAGTCACCATCGCCGCGCAAATGGCCTGGCTGGTGCTGGGGCATCCCGAGCAATATTTTGATCGAGTCCTTTCGATTCTGGTCTATCCCGACGCGTATCTGGCGCCGGACGTGGAACCGGCGGCGGGCGGCGCCGTCCTACACGGAGAATCTGCTTTGGAAGGGCAGGCCTGGTATCGCGGCCCGGTCATTCTCTCCTGGCGCGATGTCCGCCGCGCCGCGCGCGGACCCAACTACGGACGGAATGTCGTGGTCCACGAATTCGCCCACCAGCTGGATATGCTCAACGGATCCAACGTCGACGGCGTTCCCGTGATTGACTCCCCCCAGTTCGCCGAGCGCTGGCTGGCGGTCACCCAGCGGGCTTACCGCGACTTGCAGCGCCGCTGCCGCGGCGGATTCCATACCGCGCTCGATTGTTACGGGGCCAGCAGTCCTGAAGAGTTCTTCGCCGTCGCCAGCGAAACGTTTTTTCAGGCAGCGCCTCGACTTCAATCAGCCGATCCGGACCTGTACGCAATACTCGCCGAATTCTATCGGCAAGACCCCGCCGCCCGCACCACCGCCCGGCCGTAATATCGATTGATGTTCGCGCGGCGATTGAGCACTCAATTCAAACCGACTTGCCACGCATTCCTGGCTTTCGCGGGGTGCTCTGGCGCAGTGGCGATGTGAAATTCAATGACGGCTCGCAGCAACCGCCGTCACCAGGCCACCGCTCACGAATCCGATCGCCGTCGCGTCTCGGGCGAGCCCGAAAATTTTAGAAACAAGCAAAGCGCGGCGATCACCAAGGCGACTCCGGCGCCGCCGTACAACAAGGCCTCCGGGTTGACCGCGTCTTCGGCCCGCCCCAAAAAGCCCACCGCCAACGCCACCACGACCACGCCGATGATTTTGTTCTCCAGGTCGGCGAGCTTGCGGATTTTCATCCGCTTGGTCAGGGGCTCGTCGTCCCGACTCACAAACAAACCGTACAGCCCCACCGCCATGATGTAACAAATCGCCGCGACCAGAAACATGTCGATCGCCTGAATCACCGTCAAGGTCAACTGTTTCGCAGCCTTCGGATCAAACTCGCCCGTCTTGAGGAGCTCCCATTCCCGCAATACCACCATGGCCAATCCCATCCCGACGGCGCTCAGCGTCAACAGCAAGGCGCCGAGAATCGGCAGAACCAGCAGGTAACGACTGACTTCGAGAAGCTTTCTTAGCACGGAAGACCTCAAGGAAGAAACTTAGGACGTTCATAGCGGGGCAACGCTCCGCGTCGCGGGACTCGGAAAGTTCGTGGCGACCTAGACGAAAAGTCTACGAGTTTATGACCAAAAGTCGAAACGCGGAGCGACTCGACTCTCTGGTCTGATCGACCGCGCGACGCAATGTAACAAAACCGCCGTCAGCGGGCTTTTCATTTAATGGTCGAAGCATTAGCCGATGGGCGCTAGCCCCGGTTTCTTCCAATGTTCACGCTCGTGATGGACGTCCAGCAGGGGAATTCGTATGGTTTTGACTACATCCGGAACCGGGGCTAGCGCCCATCGGCTAAACAACGGATGCTTGTCCCCTTAAATCAACCAGCCCACTAGCGCCCATTGGCCGATTTGCTGAAAGAACGGCCCCGCCCGTGGGCGGGGCCGTTCCAGCAGATTGAATTCTTACTGGTTCACTGGGAATCGTTCACCCAGTTCCTTCAGCATGTCCAAGGCCTTCATCGCCTTGAGCGAGTTGTAATTGATCCCGCCGGCCGAAAGGCTGGAGCCCTCCTGGAACGGATAATCCGGGATCGTGGCGAAGAATTTCCGAAGCTCGTCCTGCATCGGAACGAACAGCCACATATTATCGGCGTACCAACGCAGATATCCCATCTCGCCATGCTCGTGCATGATCTCGTAGGGATCCGCCCGCAAATTGATCACCAGGGGCCAGTTCGGAACGATCCGTTCCCCGGTTGCGATATTGCCCTTGATAATCGCGAAGTGGACCTTCCAGTCCCCCCAGCGAATCGCGTTCAGTTCGCCCCCTTGCCCGAAGTAGAAGATGTTCTGGCGCGGCGACTTGTCGACTTCCCCCTTGAAGAACGGCAGGTAATCGAAGCCGTCCAAATGGGCTTTCCAAGTCTTGCCGTTGGCCTGATAGCCTGCTTTGACCTTTTCCACGATGTTCGGCACACCGGCGGCGTGTAGGAACGTCGGCAACCAGTCCTCATGCGATATGACGTTGTTGTAGACGGTGCCAGGTTTGATCGCGCCAGGCCAGCGGACAACCAGCGGGACGCGGAATCCGCCTTCCCAAGTCGTCCCTTTCTCGCCGTGGAACGGGGTGATCCCGCCGTCCGGCCAGCTCCCGGTCTCCGCGCCATTGTCGGTGCTGTAAACCACGATCGTGTTATCGTCGATCCCCAGTTCCTTCAACTTATCCAAGAACAGCCCGACGTGGCCATCGTGTTCGACCATGCCGTCGGGATAGAGGCCGATTCCGGTCTTGCCTTCGGACTCCTTCTTGAGCCGGGTCCAAATGTGCATGCGGGTGGTGCTCATCCAGACGAAGAACGGCTTGTCCGCCTTGTGGGCGCGGTCGATAAAATCCAAGCCCGCCTTGGCAAACTCTTCGTCGGCGGTCTCCATCCGTTCGCGCGTCAGCGGTCCGGTGTCTTCGATCCGGCCATCGGCGTACGAGTGGATCACGCCGCGCGGACCATATTTCTTTTTGAATTCCGGATCTTTCGGGTAGTAATACGTTTCCGGCTCTTCTTCCGCGTTGAGGTGGTAGAGGTTGCCGAAGAACTCGTCAAACCCATGCGCCGTCGGCAGGTGCTTGTCACGGTCGCCCAAATGGTTCTTGCCGAACTGGCCGGTGGTGTAGCCTTGCTCTTTGAGCAGGTCGGCAATGGTCGGCG
>JBGSLW010000109.1:0-22838 GCA_041740495.1 Pirellulaceae bacterium | reverse complement strand
CCGCGCCCGCCTCTACCGCGCCCGCCTCTACCGCGCCCGCCTCTACCGCGCCCCTCGGCGCCTCTATTTTTTTCCCTCCCGCCTCCCGCCTCCGGTCTCCCGC
Organism: Pirellulaceae bacterium; assembly: GCA_041740495.1. Taxonomy (GTDB): domain Bacteria; phylum Planctomycetota; class Planctomycetia; order Pirellulales; family Pirellulaceae; genus JANMEB01. Next base: position 22,735 of record JBGSLW010000109.1, on the reverse strand, counting down.
CCTCTCTTCCGCCTGCTCCCCGCCGCTGCGGAATTTCGCTAGACTCGACGGCTTGGCCGACCCAGGAGGTTGCACTTTGTCTTTTCGTCCCAAACGCTGGTTGGTTTATCCCCACGATGCAAGCCAGGTGCGGGATTGGGAACGGAATTTAAAAGTCTCCCCGCTAATGGGGCAGCTGTTGGCCCGTCGAGCCTTCCGCACCTGCGAGGAAGCTCAACGATTCCTCGACCCGAAACTCAGCGACCTCCGCTCGCCGCAACTGCTCCCAGGCGTACCTCAAGCTGTCGACACGATCTCACAGGCGGTCGTTGCCGGGAAGAAGATCGTCGTCTACGGCGACTACGACGCCGACGGGATGACCGCCACCGCGATCCTGGTCCGCTGCTTGGAACTGCTCGGCGCCCGGGTCACTTATTTCGTGCCGAACCGCATCGACGACGGGTACGGCTTGAACCCGCAGTCCCTCCAGAGCCTGGCCGAGCGCGGTGCGGAGCTGGTGATCACCGTCGACTGCGGCATCGCCAGCCTGGAGTGTGCGCGGCTGGCCCGGGAGCGAGGTCTGAGTCTGGTGATCAGCGATCATCATCAATTCGGGCCGGAGTTGCCGCTTGCCGACGCGATCGTCCACCCGGCGTTGCCCGGGCACGACTACCCGTTCGCTGGCCTGTGCGGGGCGGGGGTCGCCCTGAAGTTGGCCTGGGCGCTCTGTCAGCGATTCAGCAATTCGGAGCGAGTCCTCCCGCTGCACCGCGATTTCCTGATGATGGCCTTGGGGCTCGCCGCACTCGGCACGGTCTGCGACGTCGTCCCGCTGCTGGATGAAAATCGAGTCATCGTTCGGTATGGTCTCGCGGCGCTGCTGACGCATCCCTGCCTGGGGATCGATGCTCTGCGACAGGTCTGCAAACTGGGCGAAGCCCCCCGGCTCTCGGCGGAGGATCTGGCGTTCTCGCTCGGGCCGCGGTTGAATTCAGCCGGCCGGTTGGGCCAAGCCCAGTTGGGGGTCGAGCTCCTGACCACCAGCTCGCCGCCGCGCGCCCAAGCTCTGGCCGATTACCTGCACCAACTCAACCAGAGCCGCGATAGTCTCGATCGCAGCGTCTACCTCGGTGCACTCCGCCAAATCAAAGACCTCTACGACGCGGATGCGGATGAGGCCTTTGTGCTGGCCGACCACGACTGGCACTCCGGCGTGATCGGCCTGGTGGCCGGACGGCTGGTCGAAAAATTCCATCGCCCCACGATCCTGATCGCGCTCGATCCCCTCGGCGCCAAACCGGGGATGGGGTCCGGCCGCTCGATCGACGCCGTCTCCTTGTACGAAGCCCTGGAACATTGCGGGGATCATCTGTTGGGATTCGGCGGCCACGCCGGTGCGGCCGGTTTCAAGATCGAGCCCGCAGCGATCGAGCGATTTCGGGAAGCGTTCCGCGATTACGTCGCGGCCCGGAGCGGTCCCGCCGATTGGACCGCCGATCTGCACGTCGACGTCGAAACGCTGTTCCGCCAACTCACCCTCCCGGCCATCCAAGAGATCGAACGGCTGGCCCCCTTCGGTCAAGGCAACCCGAGGCCGGTATTCTGCGCCAACAATGTGCAATTGGCGGAACCCCCCAAGTGCGTCGGCGCCAGCCAGCGGCACCTCTCCCTGCGACTGACCCAACAAGGGGTCGGGATGAAGGCGGTCGCCTTCGGCCGGGCCGATTGGGCCGAACATCTGAGCGACCTCACCCAACCGCTCGATGTCGCCTTCCGCCCGATGATCAATACCTTCCACGGCTTTTCCCGAGTCGAACTGCATCTCCTCGATTGGCGTCAGAGTCGCTCGACGCTCCGCGTCGAGACCAGCGCCACCCAGCGCTCTCCCTCGTAACAGCGCTCTCCCTCGTAACTGCGCTCTCCCTCGTAACACGGCGACACACGGACGACTCGCGGCCAACAACTCTGCCGATACACTGCGAAACACGCCGAATCGGAATCGAACGCCTTAACTAGGGGGTGTCGCTCGCCGCAGGGTCGAACCCCACGCGGGCACGATGCTGGCGTTCGGCCGGCGAGACCATCGACCCGATCGAGTATTCCGGCGGCTCCACGCCGTGGAGATGCCGCACAAAATAATCCCATCCGCGGCGGATCACATGGGCGCTCGAAAAATTATGCGGGCGATCGGGAACGTAAAGCATGTCGAAGTCCCGATCGAGTTTGATCAGGCTATCGATCACCGCCAATGTCGAGCCCGGGAGCACATTCTCATCCAACTCCCCCATCATGATCAGCAGCTTGCCCTTCAAATTCTTGGCCTGGATCGTGGCGTCGTTGTTCTCGTAATTGAGCGGCCGATCGCTCGGCGACGGACGGCGAATCGAGCCGTCCGCGTATTCGACTCGGCCGTGATACGCCTCCCAATGGTAGTCGGGATACATCGTGTGAATCGAGCCGACCCCCGCGCCGGAGATGCCCACGTCAAAAAAGTCCGGGAACTCAAACATGGCGCGGAACACGGCAAAGCCGCCGTACGAGCCGCCGTGAATTCCCACACGGCCGATATCCATCCACGGTCGCGACTCGGCCAGTTGCCCGATGACGGCGACATGATCTTCCAGGCCGATCGTGTTCAACCTGCCGAACGAATAGTGGGAAAACTCCTTGGAGCGGAAAGTCGTTCCCCGCGCGTCGACGGCGACGCACACAAACCCAAGCGCCGCGAGCGACGCCGAATGTTGCAACTCCGGTACGCCGTTGAGCGCCATCAGGAAGTTGTGCGGGACCACCGCCGTCAGGGGACTGGCGTATTGCGAATCGATCACCGGATACTTCAAGTCTTCGTCGAAGTTCGCCGGCTTCCACAGGAGGCCGTACAGCGGCGTCGTCCCGTCCGCCGCCTTGGCCACGAACGGCTCGGGATCTTCCCAACCGCTCGCGTACAGTTCGCGGACGTCAGCCTGTTCGAATTCGGCCACCAGCTCGCCGTCCGCCGCGCGGCGGATCGCGCTCCGCGTCGGCTGACGAATCGTCGAGTAGTTGTAGACGATGTACTGGCCGCTGGGCGAGACCACCTGGTAGCCCACCGCGCCGTCGATCGCCAACACGTCGTTGCCGCTGCCCGTCAGCATGTGATCCGCAGGTTCCGGCGTCAGCAGCTTCATGCCGGTCCCGTCGAAGTTCACCCGATACAAGTATCGGTCGTAGGGGTTCCCGCGTTCCAGCCCCGACGCGGTAAAGTAAATCACGCGCTGAGCGTCGTCGATGTGGATCAAGTCGCGGACCAGCCACTGGCCCTCGGTGATTTGCGTCTTGAGCGCACCGCTGGCCGCATCGTAAAGATAAAGGTGCCCCCAGCCATCGCGCTGCGAAAACCAAATCGCTTCGGTACCGTCGGCGGTGACATGGACGTTCGAAGGATTGTACGATGTCGAATTCAAGTCGGTCCGCGGCGCCGTTTCCTCGTGGATGATCCCCCGGGCCGCACCGGACGCTGCGTCGACATCGAACAGCTGCGCGGAGGCGAGATTGTCCCCCCAGGTCACCACAAACACGCGCTGGCAATCGCGACTCCATTGGATTTTGCGGATGGCCAGCATGTCCTGGTGGACGTGAAACAGCTTCTCATACGGCAGCAAGACCTTGTGCTGCGTCTGCGATTTGATGTCCAAAAGATGCCACTCGGCGTGGGCGGGCTCCTCGCCGGTGAGCGGGATTCTCGGCAAGTGGACTTTGGGGCGGTACGAACCGTCGTGCGGAACCGTTTCTAGAAGCGGATAGGGCTCGACATGGCGCTGATCCAGCTTCAACGCCAATACATGGCGCGAGTCCGGCGCCCAGCTGCAGCCAACCGGAGGATGCGGGCCGGTTTGGCGCGAGCGGGGAATGTGGGCCGCCTTCCAGTTGCCGTAGTAAATTCCATAGCCGAAGTTCTCTTCGCCGTCGTTGGTAAGTTGGACCTCGTCGCCGCTGTCCAGCACGCGAAGGAACAAGTTGCCGCCGCGCGCCCCCAACCCCAATCGACCATCGGGCGAAACGATGAGTCCCGTCGTGTCCTGCTGCTCGATCGCACGCCACGCCCCCCCCTCGGCGTCGCGTTCGTATCGCTTTTCGCCCTGGTCACAGCGACGAAGCCAGACCGCGCCGTCGGTGACCTCAAATTGCAAATCGCTCAAGCCCAACCCATGCGGCTGGGACGTGGCACCCAGCTCTGCAAGTTGCTGCGAAAGTCGCTGGTGATCGAACGCCGCCTTGCGCTCACCCGTCGCCGCGTCCACCAACGTGTACTCGATGCCGTCGGCGACCTGGCGCGGATACCAGAACCAGTCGGTTTCGCCGATCCACCGCGGCAGGACGAATACGTTCTTGACCTTGGAAAAAACATTGTGGTGCATCCGCGCTTCGGCCAATTCATAGTTGGCGACGGTGATCTGCGGCGCCGTCGCCGCAAACTGCGCCACCTGGGCCCTCGCCGGATCGAGCAGACCGCTGGCAAAAATTCCAATCGCCAAACAAAACCACCCCGGCCTGCGCCACGCCCATTTTGGTGTCATTTCTGCCTCCGCTGAAAAGGTAATCCTATCGTGCCCGCCGGGAAAAGGAACTTTCGCAACAAACCTCGGATGCCGTGGCGCCAGGTCCGCGAACTATCTCAGGTTTTCCTCGGTATAGAGCCCAAGTTCGATGAACCGCTCCAGGAGCTGCTCGGGGCTGGCGCCCGGAAAATTCTGCAACACCAGCTCTTTGCCGAACAAACGGCAAATATAGCGGAGCTTCAGCGATTTGTTGCGGGCGGCGTACACGAAGTCGCGGTGGCCGCTGTTGATGACGATCAAATTGGCGTCGGGATCAAATCGGGAGCGCCATAATTGCCCCGGTTGCTTCTCGAAAGTGTACTCGGGCAAGCCGCGGCGCGGATGGGAACTCGCCGGATGAGGGACCAGCGAGTCCGTCACTGTGATAATCGCCTCCGCTTGCGCAGTCGGAATCGCCTCGGCCGTTCCGCTCCCCGCAAGGTTGGATGTGCCTTCGCCTGGCGCCCTGCCGGCGGGTGTTCCGTTGTCGAGCTGAGTGATGGTGAGCGATAACTTCAAGAGCTGTGGTTCGCCAGGGGCGACCAATGTCACCGTCGCGCGATCGGCGGCGTCCCATTGGCCACTCCCTTCGGTGATCTGCCAGTGGTAATGCAAATGGTCGGTCACCAGGCGGCGGCTCTGATCGCGGGCGACCGCTTGAAAGGTCCGACTTGAACCGACCGACATGGTGCATGCGGAGGGGCTGATGCGAGCACTATACAGCGGGCCGGGATGTTCGAAAAAACTCTTTTGCTGCGGGGCGTTCTCGGGACGTTCGGGATCCGCCGCCGCGACGGCGCCCTCCGCGACGAAAGCCGGCTGGTGACCTGGATCGGTCGTTCCGGCATTCGATTCACCCTCGGCCTGCGGCAACCAGGAGTTCGGTTTGTTCTGACGATGGCGGCGAACGAGAGTCGACTTTTCCAAATCATACAGATCGAACCAATCGTATTCTTCTTCCGGCAAGATCAACAGCGCCTCGCGAAACGCCTTCTGGATCGCCTTGATCGTGTCGCGATTGGCTCTCTCGCCCGCAATTTGTCGTTGCTCTTCCACGATGTTGGCCAGGACGATCTCGAGTTCGGATAGCGACTCCACGAGCATCTGCAGTCGCTCATCGAAAATCACTCCCAGCCGCGTCCCCGGAGTTAGATTCAGGAAAGGGGCGTCGATCACGCCGGCAAAATAGCCGCTGTTCCAGGGGGACTTTTGAAACAGGTCCAATTCCGTCAAGCCCGCCAGCACCCGCGTACCCGAGCGGCCTAGGCAGGGGACTCGATCCGGGCGCGGTTCGGCCAGATAGAGTTCAACGTAGACATCCCCGCAGGCAGTCTTGGGGAGAGGAAGATGGTGGAGCAACTGACCTTCAAACTCGCGCGGAGACACCGCAAATTCTGCGCGGGCCAGCCGATCACTGATGCGGATGTCGACCCGCGAACTGCGAATCCGATCGCGGAGTTCGGACGCCAAAAACCATTGCAGCTTTTCGCCGCTCATATGCCGAATGCCAGGCAACAAGGGCCCGACCGTCAACCGCGTCCCCGACTCGCCAATCAGAGCGCGGCGGGTGGTCACCGTATAACTCGGATCCCCTTGGACCATCCGCATTTCGTAGGATTTTCCGTCGGCGCCCGCACAGATCATGCTGAGCGATTGGCCCACCGTCCAAAAGCTGAGCAAGCCGATTCCGAATTCGCCTTGAATGCCCGATTCCCCTTGGGCCTTGATCCGCCGCTTGATCGAGTCGCAGATGTGGGTCGCCACATACCGAAAATTCGGCTTGCCGTCGGGATCCAAAGCAACCCCATCCCCGTCGTCGGTGATGCGGAGATAGGCCTCCCGGTTCTGCCGAAAACGAGTGATCGTCACGTGCCGCGCTTTGGCGTCGATGCTGTTCTCCACGAACTCGGCGATCGCCTTGAGCGGGTTCGATTGAGAAAGCGCAATGATCCGAATCGCATTCCAGTCGTCGCCAATCTTGAGTTTTCCCGACTCGTCAGGTGGTGCGCTGCGCCGAGTGGCCAGTCGTCTCGATCGGCCGCTTGCCTTCTTTGTCATGGGGTCCGTTCTCGCCGAAAATTTTTCTGGCATTGTACAACCAAATAACTTGGACCAGGGCGGCAGGGCGAGGAGCCTCGTCGATGTCGCCAGATAGTATTCCGTCAGAACCCTTGCGATTCTCCAATCGTCTCCCGTCCGGAGGTCGTGCAGTCTTCAACTCCACCCTCCCGCGGGTCGTGATGTTTTCCTGTACCCGAGGAAACATCTCCCGTCCGGAGGTCGTGTAGACTTCAATTTCACCCTCCCGCGGGTCGTGATGTTTTCCTTTACCCGAGGAAACATCTCCCGTCCGGAGGTCGTGCAGACTTCAATTTCACCCTCCCGCGGGTCGTGATGTTTTCCTGTACCCCGCGGGAGGGTCGGCCGCACGATGCGGCCGGGGAGGGCAAATGTTGCATTCCATTGCGCCGGCAAACCGCGCCCCCCTCTCCGCCCGCCTCCTGCGTGCGACTCTCCCCAGAAGAGACGTCGTGCAGTTTTTGCGGCACCATCTTCCCAACATTTCGTTTAACGCCTAGCCGGAGGCGCCGGCTTCGTCCTGAACGGCAATCCAAACATGCCGGCGCCTCCGGCTAGGCGTTAAACGAAGAACTCGAAAAACCTGATAAAATAAAACTGCACGACCTCAAGACGGGGGAGCGTGAAAAAGTCATGAGGCCTCGCGCTAGATGCAGCTGCACGACCACGATGCGGAGCCTCGTGCCACTCTGTTTTCCAACAAATGGCGAACGGTCGCTAGGTATTCGCAGTGCGATTTTCTGCTTTCCGTGTCGGCGATAGATCCGGAAATCACCATCCAGGGTCAGAACGATACCGTCCGAGGTCAACTCGGACATCCGCACTAGACAGGCGTCGGTCAGGAACAATGCCCGCGGTAGCCCTACCTGCTTTAGGTGAATCTGCCAACACTCGCCGGCGCTGGTCGATTCCCGGCAATCTCGCGGACGACCCCGCATTTTTCGTGTCGGGAATCACCCTCCGTTGTTGATAACTCGGCAGCCGCAACTTTTTTTGAAATTTCTTGGCGCACCCGCCGCCCAGTGACCAAACGTGTCACGCGGTTTATTAGATTGGCCAGAGTGGCACGACGCTCCGCGTCGTGACCCGCCCGCCCAAAAAGGCATGAACCCAAGAAAAATCGAACCCGCCTCGCGCGTGAAATCCCTATTCCTGTCCAAGTTTGGACATTGGCAAGTCGAAGTCCGCAACCGATGAAACCATTTGTTGATTATTTCCGTATGGCAATGGCGAGCGAGCGAATCTTATCGCTCGGCTTTGAATCATCGCTGCGAGCCGCCGACCGGAGGGCCCGCAGGCAAGGGTCCCATCGGTGTTTCCACCGCTTCAGCTTCCGCCCGCGTCCGCCACAATGGCCCGCACCGTCAAACCCAGCGCCGCGGCGTATCGCTGAAGCGTCAACACCGTGGGATTTGCTTTTCCGTCATCGTTCTCGAGACGGGACAACACAGCCCGCCGCAAACCGCTCCGTTCCTCGACGTCGGCAAGACTCAACCCTTGTCGCTCCCGTTCTTCGCGTAGTCTTTTCAGCGTCGCCGTCACCTCGCGCCGCGTCGCTGCCCAAGCCCTCTTCGCCACCCGCCCCTTCCGAAGGATTTCGTCCCGTGCCGATTCCGCCGCCTCCCGCGCTCGCCTCAGCCGCTCTGTCTCGGGGCCGGTCAGCGGCCGAATCACCCGTTTGGCTTTCCGTCGTCCGTTACTCGTCGACTTCATACGCAGTGACCGGAAGGATTTCGATTTCGTCATTCCAATCGAACACGACAAAAGGAATGCTGTTCACATAAATGTTAACACCTGTATCGAAACTAGGCCAGTTCAATGGGGCCGCAATCAAACAATCTCCGCAGAATAGAATGCGCCAGAATCCACTGCCCAAAATCGCGATCCAACTCCAAACGAAGCCGCCGACAACCGACCGTACGGCAAGATCTTGCGCAATTCTGAGCGGGAGCCGATTTTTCATGTCGGTTGCCCCAGCCCTTTGTTGATCACTCAGCAGCCGCGACTTTTTGGAAAATTCTTGGCCCACCCGCCAGCCTGTGACCAAACGTGTCACGGAATCGATTAGATTGGCCCGAAGCAGAAGGCGTTTCCAGAGTGGCACGATGCTCCACGTCGTGGATCTGTCTGGGTCGCTCAGGCACACATCGCCCGGCGCCGCGAACCCCTACAACGTTTTGACGAATGGTTCGCGGATTTGAGATAACGATATCATTTGCGTTTACCACGGAGAAACCCTTACCATGAAAATTAGTGAACTTCAATTGGCAGTTCGTTCGGGAGCCGCGATTCGTTGCCGAACATTGTTACAACCTGCGGGCGGCGAAGGCACGAAGGTTTTCCCTCCGACCTACGCGGGAGCCGTCTACGCCACGGAGAAGCGACGACTGCCGGGGTACGTGGACCCGGTGGACTGCGTTCTTCTCGATTCGGTACAGTCCCAGGCCAACCGGCTCGAAGAAGCATTGCAGGATGCCGTTGATCGTGGGCTGATCAAAATCCCGGTGATATATGTTGATTTCACCGAATTCTATCCAGGCACCGACAAAGCTGATTCGCAACGTCTTCTCGAACCCGTGGGGAAAGTGACCTCGCTGCAGGCGCCGCACCGGATTGTCGATGCTATCTTGCGCGACAGCCTGGTTGTCGACGAGGAGAACAAGCCGTTTCGTGCCAAAGATGGGAAGAATGAGTCGACCTACGGCCAACGGCTTCGCCGGGTCACCGCTCAGAATGCGACCGCCTTGTTCGAGCTTTGCCCGACCGCTTTGCTTTTAGGCATGTGGGATTCAACCGGGCCGAAGGGCGGTCTCGGCGCGAAGTTCGAGCGGGCGATGGTCAGCGAGATCGTTGGGATCAACGCCGTTGCAGGAGTCCGCAGCAGCAGTCGTATCGATCCGTTGGCAATTCAGCTCGACGCTGGACCAGTGTATGTAGCAAAGGATGGTCAGAATTCAACCTGGACGCTCGACGCCGCGCTTGCCAGGACTGAAGGCGGCGAGCTTCTCAAGGTCGGCAAGAAAAAGGATGGAAAACCTTCCGAGATAAATCACGGCAACATCAAACCGGATTTAAAAGATAAGAACGGTCAACCTTTTCATGGCGGCGTCACCATCACATCTGCCGAGCAAACGATTGTACTCTCTTTCCCAGCCCTGCGGCGACTGAAGTTCCCAATTGACAACATCCCCGACGGCAAGACCCAAGAGGACGTAAATGTCGCGGCACGCACGGTGCTCGCAGCATTAGGCCTGTGTGCGGCCGCCCTTGCAGCCGAATCAGGGCTCGACCTGCGTTCACGCTGTCTGCTCTGGCCAACCGAGTCGCTCTCGTGGGAGCTGCTCGGCAAGCCCGGCACAAAAAAAGACGGCATCACGCTTGAGAAGGAGGACGCAATCAGGCTACTCAACGAATCGATCACTGCGGCGAAGGCAGTCGGTTTGATCTGGGCCGAGGCGCCCCTTCGTCTGATTCCATCTGACGATTTAGTCAAGCTCGTAGTCAAGAGTCAACAGCTCGCGCAAACGTCTGGTGGCGAAGGAGGTGAGTGATGCCGGGTTTGACCATCGCTTGGGAATACCTGACGGGTTGCTGCGTCGCCACAGACCCGGCTAATCGACAGCGGGCCGAGTGGCCCCCGCATCCCGGTCGCGTGTTCATGGCGATGGCAGCGGCGTGGTTCGAGACAGGCGAGGATGAGGCTGAAGGTCAGGCATTGCGGTGGCTGGAGAAACTCGGCGACCCCGAACTGGGCTTGCCCGATTATTTTTCAACCCGCGAAGTCGTTGATTGCTATGTGCCCGTTAACGATGTCGCAGGTCCGTCAAAAGCAATTCTGCAATCCGCACCTGGATTTACGCGCGAGCGAAAAGAGAGAACCTTTCCGTCCGTCTGGGTCGGCGAGGCCCCTTGCTTCCTCCACTGGCCCAACGCGGATTCCGCCGGGGTAGAAAGCCATCGTCCCGCATTCGACCAGTTATTCGGCAAGGTGACGCGGATTGGACATTCCTCTTCGCTGGTGCGGATGTGGGTTACCGAAGGGGTGCACTCAACTCAATCGACCGAAACCTGGGTTCCCGACGATGGCCTTCCCGAATTCCTGACTCGTCGTGTCTCGGAAGGCACTCTCGACTTGTTGGATCGCCAGTTCAACCGCCGCGGTCGCGAACAGCATGAACAACTCTCCGAATTTATCGACTTGCTTAAATCAGAAAAGAAGGTGACGAAGGGAAGGGGATCTCAACAACGCAAGGTTGAACTCGACGAACAGATCACGGCTCATGAATCTCGCTTGAAGGACGCTGACTCGCGCGATCCGATCCGTCCCAAACTCGGCCTATGGACCGGTTATCGCCGAAAAGAGGCCGAACCACCGCCAACAGTCCAACACACGGGCTTTGACAGCGATCTCCTGATCCTGACTCAGAGCGATGGGCCGCGCTTGCCGCTCGCCTCGACGCTGGTGGTGACACAGGCACTTCGCGGGGCCGTGATGAGCCATATTGGAACGGATATTCCCGAATGGGTGAGTGGACACAAATCGAACGGAGAACCGCTTCGCGACGTTGGTCAGCATCTCGCGTTGATTCCGCTACCGTTTGTCGGAAGCGAGTATGCCGATGGGCATCTCCTTGGCGCAGCGTTGGTCTTTCCACGTTCGGTTCCCCGACCTGAGCGAGGGCGTGTTCTGGGTGCATTGCTGGTGGAAAACTCCGGTCAGCGGAAGCCAATTAAGTTGACCCTTGGCGCATTAGGAGTCTGGACGTTGATCAAACGGGATTGGACCGAGGCCCGGGCAGCACTCCAGCAAGAGGCCTGGACGGCTCATCCCCGCGGCGCGACGACGTGGGCTACGGTCACGCCCGTCGTTCTCGATCGTTTCCCGAAGTCCGATCCTGTCAAGGAGCGCGCGGCTTGGCAGGAGGAAGTTGCCGGGGTTGTCGCGATTGCCGGTGAGCGGATCGGATTGCCTGTGCCTGTTGACCTGGCGGTTGGCACGACGAGTTGGCATCGCGGCAGTCCACGAGCCGCAATAAAACGCCGGCCCCTTCGAGGTCACCCCGAGATGCGGGACGCCAGCGCGTCGCTCGGCGATGGCTTCCCAATCTATCCCACCAAAAGCGCAAACGGAGCACGACCGCAACTCCATGTCTACCTGCGTTTTGCGGAGCCGGTCGTAGGTCCGCTCATATTGTGCGCAGGGCGATTCTTCGGTTACGGACTCTGCAAGCCTCTTTCGGGAGGGCCCGTCCGATGAACCCGCTCACACTTGACGCCTTTCCGACCTACTTCCAAGAACTGCACGGGCGCGACCCTTACGACTGGCAATGCCGTCTGGCGAAGCAAGTCATCGAAGATTCTTGGCCCTGTGCCATGGACCTGCCTACGGGTAGCGGCAAGACCTCGTGCCTCGATATTGCGGTGTTCGCGCTTGCCTACCAGGCAGCTTTACCTAAGGCTAAACGAACTGCGCCTAGGCGGATCTTCTTTTGCGTCAACCGCCGCGTCATCGTGGACGAAGCGCATCAAAGAGCGGCGAAAATCGCCGCAAAGATCGCGGAAGCCGATGGCTCCGATAACGTTCTCGGTCGAGTCGCCGCATCCCTGCGGACCCTTTCGACGCTGGGGCGAGGGAGTGCCCCGCCACTGGACGTGCTGGAACTTCGCGGCGGCATCTACCGCGACAATCGTTGGGCTCGGTCCGCCACGCAGCCGACAATTGTTTGCACCACCATCGACCAACTCGGTTCTCGGCTGCTGTTCCGCGGGTACGGCGTATCGACGAATGCAGCCCCGATCCAGGCCGCGCTCGTCGCCTATGACAGTCTGGTGTTGCTAGACGAGGCACACATCAGCCGGCCATTCCTGCAAACACTCGACTTTGTGAAGCGTTACCTCGATCCCGAAAAGTGGGCGGAGAAACCAGTCGGCGTGAAGCCGATGATCGTGGTTCCCATGACCGCGACACCCCCCGAGGGTGTGGGTGAAGATCAAGTGTTTGACTTGCCAGAAAGCGACAAACAAGGCGGACTGAAAAACCGATTAGAAGCATCCAAGAAAGCGAATCTGCTCACCGTTCCCGATATATCAGAGGCCGCCGTTTCCAAGGCAACCTCACTTGCAAATGGTGGTCCAACCGCTGTTGGCATTATCGTCAACCGCGTGGCAACCGCGAAGGCGATCTACGAGAAGTTGCGGGATGACAACAAGGACAAGCCAGACGTCAACGTCGAATTGGTCATCGGCTCCATGCGGCCGATCGACCGTGATCGGCAAGCGGAACGGCTGCGACAACTCGTAGGACCCGTGCGACCACCCGTTACAACCCGGACCAGCTTCATTGTGGCCACTCAATGCCTCGAGGTGGGGGCCGATTACGACTTCGACGCACTGGTGACCGAATGTGCTTCGCTGGATGCGCTGCGGCAACGGTTCGGTCGGCTAAACCGTGGCGGCCGGACGATCGACGCCAAGGCGGTGATCCTGGCTGGTGAGAAGGGCATCAAGGAGGACAGCAAGCTCGACCCCAACAAGCCTCTAGACCCGATCTATGGCAATGCCCTGTCCCACACTTGGAATTGGCTTTGCGAACATTCGCAATTAGTTCGGGAGGAGATCGTTACCACGACAACTCCGAAACGGGGCACGCCGAAACAAAAGACCACCTTGAACGAGTGTCGCCAGATCGACTTCGGCATCGATGCTTTCACAGCGATCCTTCAGGAACATGGAGAGAATGGCCGGATTCCAGCGAATTTGCTAACGCCCTCGGCATCGAAGTATGCTCCGGTCATGCTTCCGGCTTATGTCGATTTCTGGTGCCAGACCAGCCCGCGACCCACGCCGGACCCCGAGGTGTCGTTGTTCATCCACGGGCCGGAGGCGGGAGAGCCAGACGTTCAGGTCTGCTGGCGAGGGGACCTGGTGGAAGATGAACACGCCAAGCGATCCACGTGGCCTGATGTCGTAAGTTTGTTGCCGCCCACATCGGCCGAGTGCATGAGCGTGCCGATCTCCCGTGTGCGCCGCTGGCTCACAGACGAATCCAGTGCAACCGATCAGGGTGATCTGCTCGGAGTCGCAGAATCGGCTGATACCAACGAGGGTAACGCGCGAACAAGGGGCAAGCAGAAGGCTCAACTTGATCAGTCTCGAGTTGGCGTCCTCTGGCGAGGATCGAAGGAAAGCCGAATCATTGGCTCACCCGACGATCTGCGTCCCGGCGACACACTCGTGCTTCCCGCCCAGGCGACGGGCTGGGACGTATTGGGTCATGTGCCGGAACCATCCTCAGAGACAGTCGACGTGGCTGAGATCGCGTTTCAAACAGCCCGTGATCGTTCTGTACTGAGGCTGCATCCCGCACTTTGGAGCCGGTTGCCTGCCTCCGATGCCATCTCAGAGTTATTTGCTCGCCTTGTTGATCCCGATGATCCGCTGAGACAACCCGAACTCCGTCACCTTCTCAAACAGATCGCAAACGAAATTGAAGATGATCAACGGGAGTTCAGCGAAACATGCCGACAACTTGCAAATCCACGTTTCGGTTTGCTTCGTGAGAACTACCCGGACGAACGTGGCGTGGTGTTGATGACCCGGCGACGGGTGGAGGCGGCACGAGCTTGGTATTTGCCAGCCACAGACGAAGGCGACGATGACCGATCGCGAACGATGCGCGAGGAACCGATCACCCTGAACGAGCACACGCGGCATGTTCGTGACGAAACGTTGCGCACGATCGAACGCTTGTCGCTTGACGAACTGGCACAAGCTTACCGCCTTGCGGCCGAATGGCACGACCTCGGCAAAGCCGATGAACGCTTCCAGGCGATGCTCCGCCGGTCGGACCGAACCGATGCCTGGTTACTGGTGGCGATGGACTCAGCAATCCTAGCTAAATCCGATGGCCTGCCGCAAACACGTGACCAACACAGGAAAGCGTTCGACCGGGCTGGCCTACCCGAAGGCTTTCGGCATGAGATGCTTTCGGTTCAGATCGTGGAGCAGAGCGACTTGAGGGAAGAGGCTGGAGAGTATACCGATTTCCTTTTGCACCTAATCGCCTCCCACCACGGCTACGCACGGCCCTGTGCTCCGGTGGTCATCGACGACGAATACCCGGAAGTTTCAGTGGAGGGCATTTTGCTCACCAGGGAACAACGAAATGTCTGCCCCCCGCATCGCATCGACTCCGGTATCGCCGAACGCTTCTGGGCACTGACCCGCTGCTACGGTTGGTGGGGCCTGGCGTACCTGGAAGCCGTGCTGAGGCTCGCCGACCAACAGGCCAGCGCCGACGAGGACGAAGGGCTATTCGATACCGCAACTGCTTCGGCTGAACTGGGGTATGTGACACCATGAGCAAGCATTCATTTGAAGACGGTCTATTACTCCCCGGACTTGACGGCACGAACCCGTTAGGTTTCCTGGCAGCGTTGGGAATATTGACATGTGTAAGCAAATCAGAGAAACCGACATTGGCACGCATGGGTTGGGTCCGAAGTCACGCGACTTGGGTGCCGCGAATCAAGTTTGATTATAGCGAACATTCCATGCAAGAAGCATCGCTTCTCGATCTCGTGGAAGAAACACTGACTACAAACCGCTCAGAGCATCCCGCCAATCTGTACGAAGAATTGCAGGCGGCGAACAATCGACGGCGATCGTTCTTCGTGCAAGTGCTTGCCAGTGCTTCCGTCCGTCAACGGCACCGCGTTGATTTCCTCGCCGCGATTGCCAGCGATGTAACCCCGGACGATGCCGTTAGTCAGATTCAGACCACACGGCGTGATTATCACCTCGGTAACATTGACTCGATTATGGCGAATGCTCGAAGGGAACATCTGCAACGCGCGATCTTTCACCCTTGGGATTATGCCGATCCATTGGACAACCAATCGTTGCATCTCGACCCGACGGAAGATCGACGCCATGCGTACCAATGGAAAAAGCCTTCGGGTGATCCCAGCCGAAAGCGGAATGGTGGGATGCTTGGGGCGAATCGTCTAGCGATTGAGGCAATCGCGTTGATTAACTCGTTCCCAAACAAAGGAAAATTGCGAACACTTGGTTTTCAAGGTGATCGAAGTACTAATACATTCTGGACATGGCCCATTTGGGGCCCGTTAGTTTCCTACGAAACTATGAAAACGCTACTTGGGCTTGATGAACTGCAAAGCGGAAAGATTGACAAGGATAGCCGCAACCGTCTGATCGAATATGGCGTGGCCGCTGTGTTCCGCACACAGCGGATCTTGGTTGAAAAAACACCAAATTTCACGCCAGCTTATCGGGTTGCGTAAGACGAGAGTGAATTGCAGTGAAAACAACCGGAACGAGTGGAACTTAAGTCGCTAGGAGTTGCAAGTGTTTACCGCTGCACTCGCGTCATGACCAGCACTTACTACGCAAACTTCACCCCATCGCAGCGAGTAGCTTGATCCCGAACCGCCGAGTTGCCGCATTGCAGGAGGACGGCGCGAAACAGGAGCACGGTCATGCCTTCCGAACGATGGACGCCTGAACGGGCCGAACGGGATATGCGGCATGCGGAGATGATGGATAGCTCCGCGCAGATCGAACGGCTGCCGAAGGTGCTCGCCACGCAGCGCAAGACCGAGGACACAAATCCATGAAAAAGAAATTGAAGCCGAAGTTATTGAGTCGCTCCAAGAAGGCCGAGGCGTTGGAGCCGCTTCGACGCCGTTTGAAGAAATGCACGAAGGACGAGTTGATCGAGGTGGTGATCGAATTCGCTCGGGCGAGCCGGAAGACGCAGCGCGAGCTGGAAAATCGGTTCGGCGTGGAGCCGACGAAGGATGCACTGATTGCCGATACTCGCCAGGCGATCCGCGAGGCGACCGATTTCGACGAACGCCAAGCCAATTACAACTTCGAATACGACTACGGTGCCTACCAAACCGTCGAGCGAAATTTTCGCAGGATGGTCGAGGCCGGGCAGCTCGAACAAGTCATGGAATTGGCGCTCGAACTGATGAAGCTCGGCAGCTACCAGGTCGAAATGAGCGATGAGGGGATGATGACCGAGGAGATCCAGCAGTGCTTGCGGCCGGCGATTCAGGCGGTCCAGCGCAACAACCGGCCATTCCCCCCAGCGAAAATTGCGGAATGGGCCCAGGCCATGCTGGCGGCCGACCGAGTCGGCTTTATCTGCGACAAAGAACTGAGACAACTTTGCGAGAGGGTGTGAGAGTGGCGCGACGCTCCGCGTCGCGGCGTGCACCGTGTCGCACCTGAGAGGTCGGAAAAAAGTTTAAACTGCGTACTTGGCGAATAACCGGAGGACGGCTGTCGTTGAAGATTCACGACGCGGAGCGTCGTGCCACTCTGGAAACTACCTATGTCTGAATACCAATACGTCTATTTTGCCGCCGTCGATCGACCGCTGGACGATGAGCAACTGGAGTACATGGAACGGCAATCGTCGCGGGCCCAGATCTCCCGCTGGCAGTTCACCAACGAATACCATTACGGCGGCTTTCACGGCCAAACCGAGGAGATGCTGCGCCGCGGTTATGACGTCCATTTGCACTATGCGAACTACGGTACTCGCCGGCTGATGTTCCGGCTGCCCAGCGGCTTGCCTTGGACCAAAAAGGTCTACAGCGCCTACCAACAGCGGCACGGAGTCGAATGGAAACAAGACAAGGGACGGAAAACCGGGACGCTGCGGATCGAGCCCGAGTTGGACGGGGAGTTGTTCGACAAGAATTTCTTCGAGTTCGAATCGATCACTGAGGCCCTCCCCAGAATTCGCGACTTGCTGATCCGCGGCGATCTGCGGCCACTTTATCTGGTCTGGCTGGCCTGCAGAGCGGACGAGCAAGTTACCGAACCGCCTGTGCCCGGCGGCTTGGGCGATCTGCCGGCGGAGCTCGAGTCGCTTTGCCAGTTTTATGAAATTTCGCGGGACCTCGTCGAGGCAGCCGCCGAGTCGTCCCCCACAGCGCCGGACTCCACAGACGAGAAAACACTCTTACAGCAATGGCTTGGTCGCCGCGACGCCGACGATCTTCGCCAACTGACGCGGGGGCTTTTGGGAGAAAATTCACCCACAATTCGTGCCGAGACACTGGCTCGAATCCGGCGGGGGTCGCCCAGTCCAGCCTGGCCGACGCGCACATCTGGCCGAACGGTCGGCGTACTGCGCACGATTGCGGAGCGTCACTGCACCCGACGAGCGCGCGAAGAAGAAACACAACGCGTCAGGGCTCGCAAAAAACGATGGGCCGCCATCGCCGCCGACCCGGACAAAGCCATTGCCCGTGTCCGGGAATTGGTCAAGTCGCGCTCGACTGCTAACTACCAACAAGCCGCGAAGGAGCTGGCAGACCTCCGCGAGGCCCTGGGCTCGCGTGGCGAAGAGCGAGCCCGGGCTGTGGCGGCGGAACTCATCCGCAAACACCCAACCATCCGCGGTCTCAAAACAGCCTTGCGCGACAAGGGGCTGTTGCAGAGTGGCGCGACGCTCCGCGTCGCGAAGCGCGTGAACTGACGTGTGAGCGGCGGAGCCGTTTTAACAAACAACACAACAATTCAGCCGGCTGGCGGTGGGAAGACCCGACGCGGAGCGTCGTGCCACTCTAAGACACTACACAGTATTCTGGAGAGCACAAATGAACCAGAACGTCGAATTCGGCTGTTTCGACCGCCAGGCGGAAACCGATGTGACGTATCGCGACTTGCCCCATTGGTTTCAACCAGGCGTGGCGGTTTTCATTACGTTTCGGACCGCCGATTCATTGCCCAAAGAGGTCATTCTCCGCTGGCTGGACGAACAGCGCGATTGGCTGCAGCGGAATGGTTGGTCGATCTCGGACGACGACGAACTCCCCGATCCCAACGAACTACCGGGACGACTGCAGTCCCCTTACCGCCAATGGCGGGATCGAGGCTGGCACGAATTGCTGGACGGCTGTCATGGCGCATGCGTCCTCCGCGACCCGAAGCTCGCCGCGATGGTCCTCGATTCTCTCCTGCATTTTGACGGCCAGCGTTATGACTTAGACTGCGCTGTGATCATGCCGAACCACGTGCATCTGCTGGCCCAGTTCCGTCCCCCAACCACTTGTCGAGCCCAATCCGGCAGCTGGCTGCATTTTACAGCCACGGAAATCAATCGGAGCCTCGGCCGTCGCGGGGCATTTTGGCAAAGTGAGCCTTTCGATCACCTGGTCCGCAGCCCGGAACAGTTCGAATACCTGAGGCGGTACATCGCGGAGAACGGCCAGCGCGCCGGTTTGCCCACTACCGACTACCTGTACTGGAGGAAATAGAGTGGCGCGACGCTCCGCGTCGCGCAATGCGTTTACTCGTGCGCAGCGCGTTTACCCTTGCGCAGCACCTTTACTCGCGCATGCCGCGGCCGAGCTGTTGCACTGACGAGTGAAACGGCCCAGCCGTGATACAACGGAACAAGCAAATTGTTGGTGGAAAACGGGAAGAGGAAGACACGACGCGGAGCGTCGTGCCACTCTGTTGATCTTTGACAACTTGAATTGAGAATGGATTGGCGGATGACGGTTTGTGGAAGCGGCCCGGACCGGGGGACCTGCCCCGGTCCGGTGCTTCCGTCCATGGGTTAGGATCAGCGTGTGCGCCCGCCCGTCGCGCCCAGGACACTCGTTGCTCGCCCAGGAGATTGATTTCATGAACCGTTTGTTACCGCTGATGATCGTGTTTTCCGTTTGTCTTGTGGTTTTCGTCATCCCTACGTTGGGTGTGTTCGGCGTCGGGCTGGGCGTCGGCTATAGCTTGAACTATTTCGTTCCGGCCATCGAATTGGGCCACGCCGCGATCATCGGCGTCCTGAGCTCGCTGGGAGGGGTCTAGCCTGCGGTTTCCGGCGTTGGACGCGTGAAGAAACCGCAGGCTAGCGCCAGGCGGCTGATTTCCATGGCACGCGAAACTGCGGGAGGGACCAAATATACTGTACGTGTGTACACTATCTTGATCGCTGTTTCTGTTGCTTGCATTCCCTTCTGTCTTAATTAGACTCAAGGCTGCAGACAGCTGGAGCGTGCCGGCTCCTGCGGGGAGCTTGGCCAATCGTGACGCGGCCGTGGTTTCGGTCGCAGCGGGCGATCGCGGCTCTCAAGCGCGTCGATGCAAAACTCAGGGATGGTCGGAACCGAGCCGGATGGGCTCGCCACACCCCCAGAGGTTCCGCCATGCGGCAAACCTTTCTCGTCTGTTACGACATCTGCCACGACAAGCGGTTGCGTCACGTCTTTCGATTGATGCGGGGTTGGGGAGACCACCTCCAGTACAGCGTCTTCGAATGCCAACTGACGCCCACAGAGCTAACGCAGCTGCGGACCGGGTTGAACCAGCTGATCAACTCGGCGGAGGACCAGGTCCTGTTCATCTGCCTGGGTCCCAGTGAAGGGCGCGGCGATCGCGTGATCGAAGCGCTGGGGTTGCCCTATTCCCCGATCGACGCACCTTGTCTGGTGGTGTGACATGATTCAACAAATTCGCCACGAGCACCCGGACGATGACCAACCTCTTCCGGCGCGGATGGTCAACGAGTATTGCTATTGCCCTCGGCTGTTCTACTTGGAGTACGTCGACGGCTTGTTTGCCCACAACGCCGATACCGTCGGGGGGGTGGCCCGGCATGCCCGAGTGGACAAGGCGGCGGACGAATTGCCGGCGGGGGGCGCGGATGCCAAGAAGGCGCGGAGCAGTCGGTCACGCAAGAAATCGGCGGTAGCGGACTCCGAATCAGCCGCACCTGCCGACGCAGCGAACCAGCCACCTTCTGCGCCGGAACCGATCCACGCTCGAAGTGTAACGCTGGCCAGCGAGCGCTATGGCGTATTGGCCAAGCTGGATCTAGTCGAGGCGGACGGGGATCTCGCCACGCCGGTCGATTACAAAGCCGGCGCTCCGCGGAAACTCGAAGACGGCTCGCTGGGGGCCTGGGAACCCGAACAAGTGCAGTTGTGCATCCAAGCGCTGGTGCTGCGGGAGCACGGCTACCGCTGTGAGGAAGGGATCCTGTTTTTCTGGAAGACGCGGCAGCGCGTGCGGATACCGATGGACGCGGCGCTCGTCGAACTGACCGAGCGGATGATTTCTGGAGCCCGCGACCTGATCGCAAGCCGTCGAATTCCACCCCCGCTGGTCGATAGCCCCAAGTGCCCGCGCTGTTCGTTGGTGGGGATTTGTCTTCCGGACGAAACGAATGCTCGGGAACTGCGGGCCGCCGGGCCGAATGGCGAGCGTTGCAGCCAGTTGCGGCTTTTCGATTCCGATTTGAGTGAAGAATTCGCGGCGGCGAGGGGGGCCGACGGACAGGATTCGTTTCGTCAGCTGGTCACGGCCCGGGACGATCGCCGACCGCTGTACCTCAACACACAAGGACTGTCGGTCGGCAAGAGCGGCGAAGTACTTCAGGTGCGCGACAAGGCTCGGGTGATCCAGGAGGCGCGGCTTCGCGATGTGAACCAGGTCAACTTGTTTGGTTCGATCCAAGTTTCGACGCAGGCAATTCAGGGGCTGCTGCAAGCTGAGATCCCGCTGATTTACTTCAGCATGGGAGGGTGGTTTTACGGGATGACGCAGCCCGTTGGCCTCAAGAACATTCTCTGGCGGCGCGAACAGTTTCGCCTGGCCGATTCGAATCGGTTCTGCTTGGCGCTGGCCAAGCAATTGGTGCTGGGGAAGCTCAAGAATCAGCGGACGATGCTGATGCGGAATCATATCGAGCCCCCGGCGGAGGCCTTGCGGGCCTTGAAGGCATTGCAGTTCGAGGCCCAACGGGTGGGAACGCTGGGGGAGTTATTGGGGATTGAAGGGGCTGGGGCTCGGGCCTATTTTCAGAGCTTCGCCGGAATGTTGAAACTGGGCGAAAGCGAGGGGGAAGCGAGGGGCCACGGCGGTGACGGGAGGGTGCAGGAACACGCCCGCGATGAAGTGGCGGCGGGTCACGACGCGGAGCGTCGTGCCACTCTGCAGGCGGAGAGGGGAGGGGAGGCGTGGCGACGATTCGATTTCGCCGGGCGCAATCGGCGGCCGCCCCGCGACCCGCTGAATGCATTGTTGTCTTTGGGGTACAGCCTTTTGACCAAGGACTTGACGATCACTTGTGCTGCGGTGGGGCTGGATCCCTATTTGGGGTTCTATCATCAGCCGCGGTTTGGTCGTCCGGCGTTGGCGCTCGATTTGATGGAGCCGTTCCGCCCGCTGATCGTCGATTCGGCGGTCTTGAGTGCGGTGAATCAACGGATGGTGACGCTGGACCATTTTGTGGCTGCGGGGAATGCCGTGGCGCTCACCGCGGAGGGCCGGAAGGCGTTTTTCCTGGCGTACGAGCAGCGGATGGACTCGTTGGTCACGCATCCGAACTTTGGGTATCGCGTCAGCTACCGGCGGATGTTAGAAATACAGACGCGGCTCTTGGCACGGTTGCTCCTGGGCGAAATCTGGACGTACCCCGTCTTCGTAACCCGCTAGAGTGGCACGACGCTCCGCGTCGTGATTCCCCCCGTCGTGATTCCCCCCGTCCTGATTCCCCCCGTCATACCCCTCCGCAACGTACTCTGTTCCTTCGCGAGCGGCGAGGCGCTGTCGAAACACCGGGGGGTGCTCGCAAGTATAAAAAACTGGGCAAATGAGAGGATTTTTTGCGAATGTCGTGGTATGTTCAGTGTCCATTGACCTGCGATCCCTGTGGGGTGCTCGCAGATCACCGAATTAGCCCTTGCGCCGCAAGGACTTACACCTGCGGACCTTCCGCATCCGATCGGATGCGGCCTCATTGAAGCAAGATCCAGTGCCAGCACCAGATGGCCGTGGTAGGCCCTTCCGCATCCGATCGGATGCGGCCTCATTGAAGCTAAGTTCAACAAACATTGGAATCGATAGGACGCATGGCCCTTCCGCATCCGATCGGATGCAGCCTCATTGAAGCTGGGTCAACCTGCTGACGTTCCTGGTGGCCGTGCTGGGCCTTCCGCATCCGATCGGATGCGGCCTCATTGAAGCAAAGAAGCCAAAGCGAACTTCTTCGACCGCGAGGTCCCTTCCGCATCCGATCGGATGCGGCCTCATTGAAGCAATTGGAATGGTACGGC
>JBGSLW010000108.1:0-13532 GCA_041740495.1 Pirellulaceae bacterium | reverse complement strand
CGTCGATGCACTGAAACCCATGCCTCAAAAAACCCAATCGTTCCAACTGCAACCAACCAAACCCCTCGCAAAAGTCCGAGTTCGAAAATCTTTTTTCGAACTCCCTATTGACCTATTTCAAGACCGTCGCTGACACCTTTTATTGTTGCAGGGGTTATGCCGTTGAAATGGTTCAGCCCATTTCGCGACGTGAGCTAGACTGTGGAAAACGAAACCGGATGGCGCGTCCCCGATGTCTGCACTACTTCAACCGAGACCACCCCAGCCGGCGGCTTTGCAGCAAATTCGCCGAAAAAACTGGTCGCTCGGCGGGGGGTGGCGTGTGGTTCGCGAGGCAGCTGCGGCGTTGGTTCCCCAGTCCGACGCCTGGTCGGCGTTTCAGCCGCAACAGCATGCTCCAGGCCGTTGGTGGGCGGGGTTGGCTGGTTTGTGGGGGTTGCAACTCCTCCTGCTACTGGTGACGTGGGGACGCTGGCCGGATTTGATCATTGATTTTGGGCGCGAATTGTATGTGCCTTGGCAAATGAGCGAGGGGCGGGTGCTCTATCGTGATCTGGCTTATTTCAACGGACCGCTTTCGCCGCTGTGCCACGCCGCGCTGTTTCGCTGTTTCGGTGCGGATTTTCGCGTGCTCGTTGCGACCAATAGCCTGGTCTTGGCCGGGGTCGTGGCGTTGTTGTACTTCAATTTGACCCGGCTGTTTTCGCTGCGCACCTCGCTGGCGACTCTCTGTGTGTTTCTCCTCTTGTTTGCGTATGGCCACACGTACGGGATCGGGAACTTCAATTTCCTTTCGCCGTACTCGCACGAAATGACGCATGGGTTCGCGTTGTGCCTGGCGGCGTTGACCGCACTTACGGCGGTCCGTGCCGATGGGCTGCGGGGGTTGTTGGTTGGAATCTGTTGCGGGGCGATTGTGCTCACCAAGCCGGAAATGGCGGTCGCCGTCGGTTTGTTGGTCTCGGCTTCGTTCGCGGCGCGGATAGCATTCCGCGCGGAGTCACCCCGGTCGCTGGTGCGGGAAGGCGTCGCTTTGCTCTTGGGCGGCGTGGCCAGCGGCTTATCGATCGTCGGTTGGCTCGCGGTGCATCAAGGGGGCTGGGACCGCTGTTGGATCGATGCCTTGGGCGCCTGGAAGTGGCTGGTGAATTCGCGCGTTTCCGGGTTGCACTTCTATCGCTCGATCAGTGGTCTGGATGCGCCGGGAGTGCATTTCGCGCGCGCTATCAGCGGTGTTGGCGGGCTGGTGTTGCTGCTGATTGCCTCGCGGCGTTTCGCCGAAGCGAGCGCGGGCCAGCGCAAGATTCTCCTGGGGCTGGGAATCGCCGGCGGAGCGATGCTGGCGTGCTTTACCCCGCTGGTGCTTAAGAACATGCAAGCCGGCGGGATCTTATTGTTGGCGTTGTTGATGGCGGTACCGCATTCGATTCGGACCCGACATTTCACCCAATGGCACCTGGCAATCTGTTGGACTGTGTTGGGCTTGGGACTGCTGATCAAGATGATTCTCTACCCGCGCGTCGACGGCTACGGCTTTACGTTGGCCGCGATGCTGGTGGTGGTGGGGATTGCGGTGTCGCTGGAGTGGATTCCGCGGCTGTTTTACACCGCGCCGCACCGCAACCTGGTGCGAGCGGGGCTGGTGGGGCTGCTGGCGATCGATGTGGGAGTGATCGGCGCGATTTCGCAGATTCGGCTCGGGAGCAAACACTACGACCTGGGGCTGGGGGGGCAAAGTTTGCATTCGTACGAGTGCATCGGACCGATCGTCCGCGAGACGCTGGACTATCTGGACGCCCACGTCGGGGTCGACCAAACGATCCTGGCGTTGCCCGAAGGGGTGATGTTGAACTACCTGAGTGAGCGACGTAGTCCGACGCGATTCTACAACTTCATGCCGCCGGAGTTGGAGATGTTTGGAGAAGCGTCGATACTTTCCGAGCTCTCCCGCAACCCTCCGGATGTGATTCTACTGGTGCGACGCGTCGTGTATGAATACGGGCACCAGCGGTTCGGTTCGGAAGGCTACGGTGCGTCGATCTTGGAATGGGCGGAAACCCACTACGAGATCGAGCGGACGATAGGCGCCGATCCGATGGGGGACGGCGATTTCGGGATCGCGATCCTGCGTCCTCGTCCGGCGATCGCGAACCGCTAGCAGCAACGGGCAAATTCGGTTCAATTGAGCGGTCGAATTGTCTATTTTTTCGTAAGTGTTCAAGGGGTGAATTACGTTGGGCTCACCTTTTGGGGGTCAGACCCGTTTTTCGAAGCATGCGATCGCATTGCGCTTGCCAAATCAGCCGAAAAACGCGTCAGACCCCCGGCTTCGTGAACGGTTACATTTTTTTCGAGAGCAAATTTGGCATCGATCGGCCGCCGCGGTGGGCGGACCCTTGGGGATCGAACGGTACGAATAGATTGGAAATTACCGAGAGGATCGGATCATGGAAATCGCGATGGTGGGGACTGGCTATGTTGGGCTGGTCACGGGGACCTGTTTCGCCGAAAGCGGGAACGATGTGACTTGCATCGACATCGATCAGCGCAAGATCGAGCGGCTTCGTCGCGGCGACATTCCGATCTTCGAACCTGGTTTGAGCGAGATGGTGTTGCGGAATGCCAAAGAAGGTCGGCTGCAGTTCACCACCGACCTGCCGCAGGCGGTGCGGGATGCGGAGGTCGTGTACCTGGCGGTCGGGACCCCGCAGGGGAGCGACGGAGCGGCGGACCTGTCAGCGCTCCGCTCGGTGGTCGAAACCCTTGCGCCCCATATGCGTGAAGATGCCGTCATCGTGACCAAGAGCACGGTCCCCGTCGGGACCAATGCCTGGATTTATCAGCGGCTTTTCGAATTGCAAGGGCGGCGTTACCACGTCGCGAGCAATCCGGAGTTTTTGAAAGAAGGGGCCGCGATCAACGACTTCATGTACCCAGACCGGGTGGTGGTGGGGGTGCGAGATCCGGCGGTCGGCGAGGTACTGCGCGAGTTGTACTCGCCATTTTTGCGGACCGACAAGCCGTTCCTGATCATGTCGCCGGAGAGTGCGGAGTTGACCAAGTATGTGGCGAATGCGCTGTTGGCCACCAAGATCAGTTTCATCAACGAAATGGCGAACTTGTGCGAGCGAATGGATGCGGACATCAACGATGTTCGCCGCGGGATCGGGCACGATCAGCGGATCGGCTTTGCCTTTTTGTTTCCCGGCGTGGGATACGGCGGTAGCTGTTTCCCCAAGGACGTGCGGGCCTTGTCCAACATGGCCCGGCACCATGGGGTGGCGCCCACGATCTTGGAAGCGGTCGACGACGTCAACAATCGGCAGAAGAATGTGCTCCTGGAAAAGGTATTGGCGCATTGCGGAGAGAAACTGGAGGGTTTGCGGTTTGCGATCTGGGGCTTGGCGTTCAAACCCAAGACTGACGACATTCGCGAGGCGCCGGCGCTGGTGTTGATTTCCGAGCTTTTGCGGCGGGGGGCTCAAGTGGTCGCCTACGATCCCGAAGCGATGTCCAACGTCCGCCAAGAGTTTGGCGATCAGATCGAGTACGCCGAGCAGCCGATGCAGGCGTTGGCGGGCGCCCATGCCTTGGCGATCAACACGGAATGGGATGTTTTTCGGCATCCCGATTTCCGGCAGATGCGCACGATGCTCAAGTCGCCGGTGATCTTCGACGGCCGCAACCTGTACGACCCGAAGTTGATGCGCGAGTTGGGCTTCACCTATTACTCGATCGGCCGACCGACGGTGTTTCAGGGGCAGTTGGTCGCCGAGTCGCGTTGAGCCGCCGCGGCCGGAGCGGGGTCCAATGCGTCGCTGGCGGCATCATCGCCGGTGGGGATCTCCGCGCCCGCATCCGGGCGGGAGAACCAGTGCTTGAGCGTCCGGCCGAGGTTCCAGAGTTGCTGTTTGCTGCGAGCCACCCAATGCGGGGCGATCCAGCGCGTGCGGACGATTTCGCGGCGGAGGCTTCCCCAACCCTCCTTGTACGGTTCATCGCCGCGAAGGAAATCGTACTGGGAAACCCCTTGGGCGATCGCCCATTCGATGGCGAACGTATTGAGGAGATGTCCCGGCTCCAGTTCCCTGGCCCGAGGGTCAAACCCCGATTGGTAGACCGCCAGCGTCGACGAACTTAACAGAAGCAACAGATAGCCGACCGGGTTCGACCCATGCAGAAGTTGAGCCAGGTGAGCGCGGCCGCCGCCAGCCAATTCGTCGGTTGCCGCCGGCAGGAACTGGGCGAACGGACGTGAGGCAAAACAGCCCGGCTGGTCGAGGGTCGTGCGGCGCTGCTGGTGCAGGGCGACGAACGAGGGCCAGGCCTCGGCGATTTGCTCGGGTGTCGAGAGGACTCGGAACTCAACCTGGCCGTCGCGCCGGAGGCGCATCGCTTTATTGATTTTTCGTTTGCGGGATTTGGCCAGCCGTTGCAGGTATTCGGCCCACGTCGGGGGGAGAGATGCCGTCCAACTGCCGCAAAGCGGGCGTTCCTGACGCGCCCAACGCCGCTGAGTCAGCGCGTCGGAGAGGGCGGTCCAACCCGGATCCTCGGGGAGGTGCCCTTCGATCTCCAGCCAATCGAGCGGTCCGAACCTCGCGGCGAAGTCTTGGCGGAGCAGCCCATTCGCCAGAACCTGCGCGACCGCGGACTCCGTTGTCCGATCGCACAGAATCCGTACATAGTCGCTGCAAGCTTCTCCGTCCCCCATATATCGCAAGGCGTGTCCAGTGAAATGAGGGGCGCGGTACAGCGGTGCGATGCCCCAGGTACGTCCTTGCGGATCGACGATCTGGCAGATCAAACACTGCGTTTGGGGTCGTTGGGCCGCTCCATAGACCCGCCACCAATGCGCCAACCACGCCGGGAGCAGCATGGGGTTATCGGCTGCGAATCGCTCCCAATCTGCGAAGAGGGGACGAGCGGCCTCAAACGATTCGAAGACACGGACTTCCATGAGCAGTGGGCGCAGGAGGGCAAGGGGGCAAGGGGGTGCGGTCGGGCCATTGTCGAACAATCGCTTCGCGGAAATCTATCCCGCCACGTGCGCGAACCCCGCCGCGCCTGGTCCCCCCCGCCGCGAAATCTGGTGGATCCTCTGCCGAAAGGACTTGTGGTGACGACTGTAACGTCGGCAACGGAATTCGGGAGCGTCGATGTCGCCGGAGTACCCAAAGGCAGCGTTGCCGATTATGCTGAGCGAAACCCGCTGAAGACGACTATTTGGAGAAGGGCTGCGGAGATGAAGTTCATTGAGATGACCGGTGAGATGCTGCAGCACATTGTCAACGACGAGGAACTGCAGGTCCGCGACTTACTGGGCGCCGGCGTGGACTCGCAGACGATTGTGCGGGTCAACCAGCATGGCGACATCGAAGTCCGCCGGCCACACCGCTGGGATGTGATCGGCGGATTGCTGGGAAACTTTGAAGAGAAGGTGAAACGCATTACGGGCTTCGATTGGGTGTGAGCCGCCCGCTGGAGGCGTCTTGCACCAACTCCGGGTGCGCGCTGGGATTGACGAATCCGGCCGGGATTTGGGCTGGCGGCAGGTCTGGCCGCTGGGAGTCGGGGGTGTTTCGGCGGTGGGATCGAGCCCGAATTCGCCCTCCGGTTGGGGGGTTCGTCGACGGTTTTGCTCAAAAATCTATTGGCATCCCGGCGAACCGTTAATAAAATGGAAGTTCGATCGACTGCCGTCCTGGAATTATTTTGAATCTCCCCGCCGGAGCTGGAACAATGGCTTCTCCCGTCGTCACTGCCTTCAACAAAAATCTGCTTCTGGGAAATACGGCGTTGCCGGCAGAGCTCTTCGTGGCGAGTGACCCAGACGGCGATCCGATTCAGTTCTATCAATTGTTGGATAACAACTCGACGGTTTCGTCGGGCTTTTTTCGCCTGAGTGGAACCGAGTTGGCCGCCGGGTTGTGGCATACGATCGCCGCAGCAGATTTAGCGAACCTGGTGTTTGTCGCCGGGACCAATATTCAAAGCGACCCTTTTCAGATCCGGGTTTTCGATGGGAATTCCTGGAGTTTGATAAGTGCGGCGACTGTGTTCACCGTCCAAGCGAACACGACCGCACCGGTCGTCACGCTGAACGACTTCACCGTCGTAGGAAATGAGAAGATTCGAGTTTCCAGTCTGTTCACCGCGTTCGATCCGGACGGCTATCCGATTCAACGGTATCGTTTTTACGACCGGCTGGCGGTTATCGGCGGGGGCTACTTCGAATTGAACGGAGCGCCCCAACAGCAGCGGCAATGGATCACGGTCAATGCGTCGGACTTGCCGAATCTGTATTACGTGGCCGCGAGTTCACAAGAGACCGAACTCATCGACATGGCGGTTTATGACGGCGCCGCCTGGAGTGCTCGGGATTACGCCTACGCATCGACTCGCCACAATGCGAATCGCCCGGTGGTTTTTATCGCAGAATACACGCAGGAAGCCCAAGTCGTTTCGTCGATCGCGACCTTGTTCAATTGGACCGATGAAGACGGCAACACGATCAAGACGTATCGATTCTACGATCGCGACGCCTCGGCGAATTCCGGGTTCTTGTCGATCAACGGCATCAAGCAATCCGCACTGCAGTGGATCGACGTTCCCGCGGCGGAGTTGGGAAATGTCTCCTGGACGAGCGCGGTCGATACGCGGGTCGAGCAGTTCATGGTGCAGGTCTTCGACGGCCGCTACAAGAGCGTTCCGGTACCGATCACGATCGAGTCGTTCAAGCAACCTGGCTTGGGGGGCACCCCGGGTGTGATTAGTTCCGGCGGGATCACGGTCCTCCGCGAAGATCAGGCGGTGAACCTGGCCAGCTTATTCACGGGCGTCGGCACCGGCTCCGGGTTTGGCCGATTTCAGGTGGTCGATACCAATTCGCACGAGACGAGCGCCAAGTTGTATCTGGACGGGATTCAATTGTCGGCCGGCGCGGTGATCGATTTAAGCGCCGCGCAGTTCAGCCGGCTGCAGGTTCGGGGGGGATCGTTCGAGCAACGCAACTTGGACGACATCATCGTCCGTGGAAACAAGTTTGTATGGTCGCCGTGGACGCACGCGATATTCCGGACCGAGCCCGAGTACGACACGGCGTTGGACGCCGGCGTGTTTTGGGGTGACTTTGTGGCGTCGCCGCCGGGTCCGCGGCAAATCACGTATAGCTTTATGCAAGACCTGCCTCCCTACGAAACGGGAGCGGCGCCGGCGGACGGCTTTGTGCGTTTCTCCAACGCTCAGCGAACCGCGGTGCGGCAGATCTTCCGCTTGATGGAGCGGTTTGCCAATGTGACATTTATCGAAGTCAACGACAGCCAGACGACATCGACGGGACAGGGTGGAATGATTCGCTTTGGCGACTTCATTGCACCGGATTTGGCGATGTACGGGTTCTCGTTCTTGCCCGATGATCCGGCCGCGGCGCCGGAAGGGGGCGACATCTGGGTGAATGTGGCCGTGCAAGACTCGGCCGACGTGGCGCCTGGAACGGGGGCTTGGACCGACTTGGCGCGGCTGATTGCGGGCGCGATCGGACTGAAGGGCGCGGGCGGCAACCCTGGATTGCCTGGTGCGACCGCGAATCTTTCCTACGCGGTCGCGGGCCATTTGGCGGGCGGCGCTTCGTTGCTATTCGCTCCCGGCGGGCGGCAACCGAAGAATTACATGCTCTACGACGTGGCGACGATTCAGAAGGTTTACGGCGCCAACACCAACTACGCCAGCGGAAACAACTTGTACGATTTCGCAGGCTATTGGAACAACGACGCCTTGTTGTTCGACATGATTTGGGACACAGGCGGAACCGATCGGCTCGATTTTTCCAACACCGGCTTCGGCAACAGTATCGATTTGCGGCCCGGGTCCGTGAACAACGTCGTCGGCGGGGCGCGCAATTTGGTCATCTCCTTTGGGACGTTGATCGAACACGTAACCAGCGGGTCCGGCAACGACTTCCTCTACGGCAACGAGACAGTGAACGAGATGCGGGCGGGTTCGGGCGATGACTTCATTACCTCGGGCGGTGGCGTGGATTTCATGTTCGGCGAAGCCGGGAACGATATCTATGAATGGCGGGCCGGTGACGGCAGCGACGTCCTCAACGAATTGGGAGGCGGCGGGTTGGACGAATTGCGGCTGGGGTATGTCCCCGGCATGACCGAGAAAAGCGACTTCACGGAGTTGCGTTTCCGCCGTTCCGGCAACGATGTGATCGTTGACTTGCGCGTCGACGAGACGACCGAGGCCGAATTGACGATCGTCCAACAGATGTTTGGACTGTATCGGATCGAGACGCTCAATTTCGCGGGAACCCGCGTTGATTTCACCTCGATCGATTCGTTGCTCAGCGCGACGGGGACGCCGTCGTCGTTCGCGATCACCGACACGCAATCGCCCACCGGCTTCGGCTTCCTGGCTGCACCGATTTAACTTGGCCGCCCCGATTTAACGAAACGGTTGCTTTGCGGAAGTTTGCGCGCCTTGGCGGCGATACGAGCCAAGGCGTTTTTCATTGGAGGAGAGAACGATGACGGACAATCCCAACCAGCAGCGGATCTTGGAGTTGGAACGCGCCGCCGATCAAGCTCGCGCTCGCTCCGAGCCGGCGGCGGCGATCGCATCGTACCAAGAAATCCTGGGGATCGAACCGAATTTCGTCCGGGCACACCTGGCGTTGGCCTTGCTCTGCGAAAAGCAGGGGGACTATCGTACCGCGATCGAACATGCGGAACGGGTGATCGCGTTGGAACCGCACGATGCCCTGAACATGGCCGCCCTGAGCGTCATCTACCAGCGCGCCTTTGAAGCGACCCGCGATCCGATCTATATCCAAAAGGCGGAAGAGGCGAAAGCCCGTTCGCGGTAAATTGCCGGCGGAAAGGGCCCCCGAACATTCCTGGCGTCCGCGGCGTTTCCTGGCGGTGGGCTTCCCCCGCTTAGCGCGATCCGAAGGCCGGATCGCTCGGCCGCGAGGAACGGTATTCGATTTGCCGAAGCGGAGGCGAGGACTGGTCGTTGTTCGTCGACTCCCAGGATAACGCCCGCTCGTAAATCAGACCTGCGATTTGTGCGAACCGCGCGCGGACCTCCGGATGAACCCCGGTCAACCGCTTGCTCATGCCCATCACCCCGGGGCCGTTCCGCGATGCCGTGTCCGAGAGCTTTTCTACAAACCGCAACGACTCCACAAAGTTGTGGTCGGCGGCGCTGCCGAAAATCGGTGCGACGATCCGTGCAACCCACTCGGCCGGGTTGTTTTCGATGTCGACAAACACATCCAGGGTGCTGCTGGCCGCAGGTCGGCCCTCCGCATTCCGCAGGTACTGCGTGCGGAGCACCATCAGGCAGCTGCCGTCCAGTTGTTTGACCAACCGGCTGCCAGTGTATCGACCTCGCCCCAGGAAGACATGCACCGTGGGCGTACCGTAAATGAGTTCAATCTCGCTGACCGTTCCGGCGCCGTCGTTGCAGGCAAGGGTATACGGCCCTTTGCGGGTCAGGGTCATCGTGGAGATTCCCATCAACCGCCAGACGTCGACCAGGACTTCGGGGTAACGGACGGCGAACAGGTACAAGTCGGGATCGCATTCGATGGTCGTCGTCGGCATGCGGCGGAAGATCGAGGCCGATTCGAGCACGCGCTGGGCGTCGGCCCGCGTCTCGGGCGTCAACTGGTCGAGCGGGACCGATTGCAGCGCTTCGAGTCGCATGCCGCGGGAAGACGAGCCGCTGTCGGTTGCTAGCTGGGCCTGGCCGGACGTCATCCCCAGCCCGAACGCTAGCGCTCCGATGACGGGAACGATCATTCTGCGAATGAACTTCATCGATGACCTTTGTACGGGCAGAGGACTCTTCCTAGATTTCGGTCCGCGAGACGCGTTGGGCTTACAAATTCCGGCGGGGAGCGCGGTTTCCTTGCACCGCGGCGAACAACCTCTCGGGGGACGTCCTTTGCCAGGTTCGTCATTCTCTTCAAGTTGCCAGGGGCCCCCGATTTGCGAGTCTTCGGGAATGCTCTATCGTGGGGTTGCCCCGTGCATACTGTGGTGGGACGAATGCGAAACGAGGGCAATTGTCAGAAAACAATGGAGACGGGTGCAGTGCAACTATCGCTCAACCAGAACGCTTGCCGGTTGTGTGCCGAGTCGATCGGAGAGGCCCGACAGATCGGAATCGAACTGGCCGCGGAAAACGCAGGCGCGCAACTAATCGATTTTGGAGTAACTGCCGCGGGATCCGTGGAGGCTGGAGTTCGGTTAGCGCGAATTTGTCTGGGCGATTTGGGGTCGGTCGCGGTGACCGATTCCAAAGGGTCGCCGGAGCAGATCGTCCACGTGGCCACCGACAACCCGCTCTGGGCCTGCATGGGCAGCCAGTACGCAGGCTGGCCGATTCAACAGCCGGGATTTTTCGGGATGGGGTCGGGCCCCGTCCGATTGCTCCGCGGGCAAGAGCCGGTTTTGCTGGAATATGCATTGCGGGAGGCGGCGGACGAAGCGGTATTGGTCTTGGAGAGCAAACGACTGCCCACCCTGGAACAAGTGGATGCGTGGCGGCGGGAGTGGACGCCCAACGTCCGTCGTCTGATCGTCTGTGTGGCGCCGACGCAAAGTGTGGCCGGGACGCTGCAGATCGTGGCGCGTTCCGTGGAGAGTGCCTGTCACAAGTTGCACGAGCTGAAATTTGATCTGCGGGCGTTGCGGGGCGGCCGGGGAGAAGCGCCTTTGCTGTTGACGCCGCCGAACGAGCCCGATGCGGAGGCCGTGGCCATGGGACGCTGCAACGACGCGATTTTGCTGGCGGGATCGGTTTGCTTGCAGGTCGACTGTGAGGATGCGGTGATCGGGGAGCTGGGCCCGCACACTCCCAGCTGTGCATCACCGCAGTTTGGCGTGCCGTTTGCGCGACTTTGGCAGGAGGTGGGAGGGGATTTTTATCGCATCGACCCGCTCCTGTTTGCCCCGGCTTGTGTCGAACTTGAGAATCTTCGATCCGGCAACGTCTTTCGTTATGGCGCGGTGCGGCGAGATCTTTTAGCGGCGGCGGCGATGCCGCAGCCATTCGATCCCCATCGGCAGTAAGGAGATGGCGATGATCGCGAAGATAACGAGTTCAAAATTTTCCTTGACGATGGGAAGTCCACCGAAGTAGTACCCCGCCAGAGTCAGCGTGGGGACCCACAAGAGGCTGCCCAGCAGACAGTAGCCGATGAATCGCCGATAGTCCATCTGTCCCACGCCTGCCACGAACGGCGCGAACGTGCGCACGATCGGTACGAAGCGAGCAACCACCAACGTCTTCCCTCCATGATGGACGAAAAACTCTTGGGTTCGCAGCAAGTAGCTGCGCTTGAGGAACCAGAATTCTCGCTTGAAGACCTGGTCACCCAGGTAGCGACCGAAAAAGTAGTTGACGTTATCCCCTACGATCGCCGCGAACATCAGCAGTGGAATCAACACCCACACGTTGAGTACTGGGCGGAGCCCGCAGGCGGCGCCGGCGGCGAACAACAGCGAGTCCCCGGGCAGAAACGGAGTCACGACCAATCCGGTTTCGCAAAAGATAATCGCCGCCAGAATCAAATACGCGGCCGACTGGTAATGGTCGATCAAGCTCAACAACCGGTCGTCCAGACTGCGGAGCAATTCAAACAAGCCCGTGATCAATTCCATGGCAATTCGTATGAGGACGAAGGCGGGGGCTGAGGGCCTTGGGGTAGGCTTTTATTCCGCTTCGCCGGTCCGTTGTCCCAGCCGTGCGTCGAAATCGAGCAAGGCGGCCGGATCATCCTTGATCTTGTGGAGTTGAAACACCAGATCGCGCACTGACTTTTCCTCCTCGACTTGTTCGGTGAGGAACCACTGCAACTCGACCGATGTGGCAAACGCATTCTCGGCGAGCGCCGTTTTGTAGAGTTGATTGATCATCTCGCTGATCTCCTGTTCCTGGCGGAGGGAGACCTCGAAGACCTCGCTCAACGACTTGAAGTTCGCCGGCGGCGACTCCAGCGGCCGAAGTTCAACCGGGCAATCGCGCGATACCAGGAATCCGTACAAGCGCATAGCGTGGCCGAATTCCTCCTGACTTTGACGCCGCAACCAATGCGCGGTGCCGTGGTATTTCTCCCGATCGCAAAACGCCGCCATGCCAAGGTATTTGTAAAACGAAGTCAACTCGGCATGGATCTGGTCGTTCAATTGTCGAATCACCAGAGGCGAGGGTTTCATACGGGTTCCTTCCTCAGCCGACCGGCCAACGCGGGCCGGGCCGGACTATAAATCATCTTCGCAGAGCGCGTAACTCCGATCGGGCATCGCCGAACCGTTGCCGTAGGGAGTGCAGAGTTGCTGATACACGATGTAATCGATGTCGTCGCGGATCGGCCGCACGCGACCGCTGCCATAGCCGATCAGCACCAAACCGGGATGGCAACTCGACGGACGAGCTCGAATCGCTTTTTCCTCCGGCGTGGTCAAATTCTCGTTGAACTTGTCTTCGTTTATTCGAGCCCCAAAAGGGGGATTGGGCATCGCAAACCATTGAAATATAGGATTCCACTTCAAATCCGAGCGTTCCGCCAATAAGGAAGGATCGATCTCGCCGTCGTCGTTGAATCCATTCCAGCCGAACTCGTCGTACTTGAGGGCTTGAATATTCTCCGACACGAACAGCGTGGAGTCCAAACCATCCCGGATGTCGCGGGCGGTGCAATGTTGGTCGGGATGGGCTGCCCGATTGAGGAAAGGTCCGTTGGATGGCAGGTCATCCCAACACGTCCCGTGGACCCCATGATTGCCCACATAACTCGTTTGGGCGTTATCCTTTTTGATCGTCGGGTCGGAAGGACAGACGAACACCGAGAGAAAAATGTCGGGCTCGACATCCTCCAAGTACGAATTATACGCCTCGGACTCCTCCAGATCATTGAGGAGCATTACGGACCAGGTAAAAAGCAACGGCGGCTGTCCCGGTTGGGGGTTGGGAAACTTCTCGTAGGCGCCGGGGTAGCGATGTTGACGCGTTTCGAAGGCATAGGTTGCCAAGACGTGTTGGCGGATATTGTTGCTGCAACTGGTGCGGCGAGCGGATTCGCGGACGCTTTGAATTGCAGGCAACAGCAAAGCAATCAGGACGCCGATGATGGCGACCACGACCAATAACTCAATCAACGTAAAGCCCGACCGCCCGCGCGTCCCCTGTTGAGACCTGCTCATCGTTCCGCTCCTCTGCACTCCTTTGAGCCGCGAAGTCAATTCTCCGTCCGTCCTCGGGCGATCTGTTCCGAATCACCCGGCACGTAAGCGACGGCGAATTCTCGCGGTTCATGCCCCAGGGGAATTATGGCAGGTATACGCACCTTTGTCTATCGATTGGGGCCGATAGCAGGGAGTTCCGTCGGCCCGTGGACCGCGAAACTACCGCAACGGCCTGGCCGCGAACTATTGGGGATTCTCGCCGGAGGGGGGTGAAGCGGCGGGTGTGGAAACCGGCTCGGCGGCAGCGGCGGTTTCCCCCGTCCGAGCGGC
>JBGSLW010000107.1:0-4609 GCA_041740495.1 Pirellulaceae bacterium | reverse complement strand
GGGAGAGGGGAGAGGGGAGAGGGGAGACTTTTTGGTGGTATGGGTAAACGGCTAACGGAACACGACTAAGCGCCTATCCCATTACCCTCTCCCCCGCTTCGGGGGAGAGGGCAGGGTGAGGGGGTCGGCCGGTTTTGGGATAGGCTCTAACGGAATACGGCTAACGGAATTCGATAAACGGAATACGACTGATCGAAAAGGCAGGCCTAGATGACTCTTCCAGTGGTTCGATTTATTGCGATGTTGGTGGCGGCCCAAGTTGCCGTGTTGGTTTCGGAAACTGCGTTTTCCCAATCATCAGACGATGCAACCACGGCGATCGCCCAAGACCCGCTGCTGGCCGGGATGCAGTATCGACTGATCGGGCCGTTTCGCGGAGGGCGGTCGTCGGCGGTGTGTGGGGATCCGCGGAATTCGTTGCGGTTCCTGATGGGGGCGACCGGCGGCGGCGTGTGGGAGACGACCGATGGAGGGAATAGCTGGCGGAATATCAGCGACGGGTTCTTTGGCGGCTCGATCGGCGCGGTGGCCTTGGCCGATTCGGATCCGAACGTGATCTACGTCGGCGGCGGGGAAGTCACCGTCCGCGGCAACGTCTCCTCCGGCTACGGGATGTGGCGAAGCGAAGATGGCGGGACGACTTGGAAAGCGATCGGGCTGGACGATTCGCGGCATATCCCACGGATCCGAGTCCATCCGAAAGATGCCGATCTGGTCTACGTTGCGGCGCTGGGGCACCTCTACGGTCCCAACGAGCAGCGGGGGGTCTTCCGCAGCCGCGATGGGGGGAAGAATTGGGAGCGAGTCCTTTTCGTCAGCGACGAAGTCGGCGCGTGCGATTTGATTCTGGACCCGAACAACCCGCGTGTGATCTATGCCTCGACCTGGCGTGTGAAGCGAACCCCCTACAGTCTGGAGAGCGGCGGTGAGGGCTCGGGCCTATGGAAGAGCACGGATGGCGGCGATACCTGGACGGAGATCACGCGCCATAAGGGACTCCCGGACGGAACCGTGGGGATCATCGGCGTGGCAGTTTCACCGGTCGACTCGAACCGCGTCTGGGCGTTGATCGAAGCGGCCGACGGCGGGCTGTTCCGCAGCGACGACGCGGGGAAAACGTGGAACCGAATCAACGACGATCGGAATCTCCGCCAGCGAGCCTGGTACTACACGCGCGTCTACGCCGGACCGAAAAACCTGGATGAGGTCTACGTCGCCAACGTCGGCTTCCACCGCTCCCGCGACGGCGGAAAGTCCTTCAGCGATATCGACACGCCGCACGGCGACCACCACGATCTATGGATCGATCCGGCCGACGACCAGCGGATGGTGATCGCCGACGACGGCGGCGCCCAAGTCAGCTACAACGGCGGCGCAACCTGGTCGACCTACGAGAACCAGCCGACCGCCCAGTTCTATCGCGTGGTGACCGACAACCATTACCCGTACCGGATTTACGGCGCCCAACAGGACAACAGCACGGTCCGCATCGCCAGCCGCAGTCTCTCCTTCGCGATCGGCGAGGACGATTGGGAGCCGACGGCCGGCGGGGAAAGCGGTCACATCGCCCCCGATCCGGACGATCCGGAAATCGTCTACGGCGGCAGCTACGGCGGCGACTTGAGCCGAGTCGATCATCGCCTGCGGCAATCGCGCAGCATCGACGTCTGGCCCGACAACGCGATCGGGCGAGGCGCCGGCGACTTGAAGTACCGCTTCCAGTGGAATTTCCCGATCGTCTTCTCGCCGCATCAGCCCAAGACGCTCTACACCGCCGCCAACGTTCTGTTCAAGTCGACCGACGAAGGGCAGAGCTGGACGGCGATCAGCGGCGACTTGACGCGGAACGACCCCAGCAAACTCGGACCCTCCGGTGGGCCGATCACCAAGGATAACACCGGCGTGGAAGTCTATTGCACCATCTTCGCGGTGGCGGAATCGACCCACGAGCCCGGCGTAATCTGGACCGGCAGCGACGACGGCCTGATCCATGTCACCAAAGATGGGGGACAGAACTGGGAAAATGTCACTCCGCCGGAATTGCCTGAGTGGTCGATGATCAACAGCATCGAGATCGACCCGTTCGAAAAAGGAGGGGTGTACGTGGCGGCCACGCGGTACAAACTGGATGACTTCAAGCCGTATCTGCTCCGCACGACGGACTACGGGCAGACTCGGAAAGTGATCACGCGCGGGATCGATCCAAAGCACTTCACGCGTGTAGTTCGCGCCGACCCCGGCCGGCAAGGCTTGCTCTACGCCGGCACGGAAACCGGATTGTACGTTTCGTTGGACAATGGGGAGAACTGGGAACCGTTTCAATTGAATCTGCCGATCGTCCCGATCACCGACCTGGCGGTCAAAAACGGGGAACTGGTGGTGGCGACCCAAGGGCGCTCGTTCTGGATCCTGGACGACCTGGTTCGGCTCCACCAATACGACCCCGCGCTTCAGGCAAAAAGTGTACATTTGTACACTATTGCACCGATCGAGAGATTGCCCGGGGCATCCCCCACCGCGCCGGCGGCCAGTACGTCGCGCGGTCGGAATCCCAATTCGGGCGTTGCGGTGCGGTTCTGGCTGCGCGACAAGCCGGCCGACGACGCCCCAGCGCAATTGGAGATCGTCGACAGCTCCGGAAGGCAGGCCGTCCTCTTTCGTCGAAAGCCAGAATCGAACCGAGGCGAAAGGGAACTGAAGCTGGAGTCCGGGCTGAACGCCGTGCATTGGGACCTGCGCTACCCTGCCGCGGAGACGTTTGACGGGTTGATCCTGTGGGGGGGTGGAACCCAAGGGCCGCAGGCCCCGCCGGGAACCTACACGGCCCGGCTCACTGTCGGCGATACCCTCCTGGAGACCCCGATCGAGATCCGCAAGGATCCGCGTCTGGCGACGAACGACGGCGACTACCAGCAGCAGTTCGATTTTCTCCTTTCGATTCGCGACAAGCTGACGGAGATCCATCGCGCGATCAAGCAGATTCGCGACATCCGAACGCAGGTCCAAGCCATCAACGGCCGTTTGGGGGATCACGAAAGCTACAAACCGTTGGTCGAATCCGGAAAGAAACTGGTGGAGTCGCTGACGGCAATCGAGAAGGCGCTTTACCAGACCGAATCGAAAAGCTCCCAGGACCCGCTGAACTTCCCGATCCGACTGAACAACCGGCTCAGTTACCTGACAAACATCGCAGGCGCCGGTTCCTATCCGCCGACGGCCCAGGTGATCCAATTGCGTGACGCGCTGGTCGCGGAAATCGATGGGCACCTGGGGCAGTTGCGGCAATTGATCGAAGGCGATCTGAAGGCGCTCAACGACCAGATCCGAGCCGCGGCCGTGCCGCCAGTTTTCAGTGAACCGGCGAAATAGATCTGACTGATCGGTCCGACCGGTCAGACCTGCCACACGTGTCTGACCTGTCCGATGCGTCTGACCTGTCCGACGTGTCCGACCTGAAAATGGTCCGGGGCTGTGTCTTTTCTGCGCGCGATGACCATGCGACAATTGCGTCCCTGCAGGGGTACGCTGTCCGCAAACAGAATCTGGTTATTTTTTTAGGGCGAGGCACCTTATGAAACGGTATTTGGGTTTAACCGCGTTGGGGCTGACCGCTACCTTCGCATCGGTCCTCCACGCTCAGGATTGGGCGAAGAAACGCTTGGAAGATTCGCCGCGGCATGGCGAATGGGTGCAAGTAACCCAGGGCGACCGCAAGATCGATTCCTTCGTCGTTTATCCGGAAGTCGCCGACAAAGCGACTGCGGTCGTGGTGATCCACGAGATCTTTGGACTCACCGATTGGGTTCGCGGCGTGGCGGATCAACTGGCCGAGGCGGGGTATATTGCGATCGCGCCCGATCTGCTGTCAGGGATGGGAAAGGACGGCGGGAATACGTCGAGCTTCGGCGGGGAAGAAGTCCGCCGGGCGATCATGCAACTGCCGCCCGATCAAATCACAGCCGATCTCAATGCGGCGGTCGACTACGTCGCGGGACTGCCAGCCTGCAATGGAAAGGTGGTGGTCACTGGTTTCTGTTGGGGGGGGTCGGAAACCTTTCGTTTCGCCACGAACAACACCAAGGTCCTGGCGGCGATGCCGTTTTATGGGACGGGACCAAAGGAATTGGACGCTCTCCAGCGAATTCAATGTCCGGTCTACGGCTTTTATGCGGAGAACGACGCGCGCGTCAACGCTACCGTGGAGGACTCGAAGCGCCTGATGAAGGAAGCGGGTAAGACCTACGACCCGGTTTTCTACGCCGGGGCAGGGCACGGTTTCATGCGCGCCGGCGAAGCACCCGACGCCAACGAAGCCAACAAGCAAGGGCGACTGGACGGCTGGAAACGGCTCAAGGAATTGCTCGCGAAAATCAGCAGCGGGGCGTGAATCGCGGTAGCCAGATTCGCGTTTTCGAGTTCCCTCCAACGTTGGAGAGTTTTCACCTGATCTGGCTGCAGGCGGTTCACGGCCCCTCCCCGGCCGCGTCCTGCGGCCGACCCTCCCGCGGGTTGATTGAATCACAAATTTCCGCGGGAGGGTGAAATTGGATCGGAACGCACGTTCTGCGTACAGAGCACCGAATACTGAGCACACCTCACACCTCACACC
>JBGSLW010000106.1:0-14689 GCA_041740495.1 Pirellulaceae bacterium | reverse complement strand
CGTCGATGCACTGAAACCCATGCCTCAAAAAACCCAATCGTTCCAACTGCAACCAACCAAACCCCTCGCAAAAGTCCGAGTTCGAAAATCTTTTTTCGAACTCCCTATTGACCTATTTCAAGACCGTCGCTGACACCTTTTTTCGTATTTAAACACGCAGCAACTGCCGAGCTTCGTCTTGGCCAGGTGCTGGGTGCCCCGATTCACTGGCGGTGACGCGGGCCAGGCCGACCAGATGGCGCCAACGGAACTCGGGGCGCGTCGTCGAAAACTCTTCGGCCACCGTGCGGTAGTATTTCTCGGCATGCAGCGCACCGTCTTCACTCACGCCGAACCGCAATAGCACGTTGAACAAGGGGTCGGGTCCACGTCCTAGGGCCTCCCACCGTGCAACGACGGCCGCGGCCTGCAGTTGCTCACCAGCGCGCACCGACTCTTCCAAGTGCTTAAGAAGTGCGTCCGGTTGGTCCGACAGTTCGGCGGCAGCTTCGCGGTAGGCCAGCGGAGTCGTGCCCACATGTTCCGCCTGGCCGGCGGTATGGAACGCACCCACGATCAAACTGGCAGCGGTGTTCCGCGGATTGCTGACTCGAGCAATATTCCGCCAGGCATTCGCCGAATCCGACGCATGGACTCCAACCGACGCGCCGTGCACGCTGCCCGCTGGTTTGCCGGGGGAAGCCTCGGCGGCGGTGCGACCCGGATCGTGCAACAACAAATGATTCGCCGCGAGCGAGATCGCCTGGCCAATTGCCTCCGGTGAGATCCCTTCCGCGAGAGCTTCTGCCACTGCGGCGGCAGCGTGCGGTCGACTGCCTGCAAAGATTAGTTGGGCGGTCGCTTCGATCCATTTCTCGCCCGGATCGCGCGTGCCAAGCGGTCGCTCCAGCAGGCCGTGATCGGACAGAAGTTGCGGCAGCAACTTGCGAATCTCGCTGGGTGCACGGCCGTTCTTCTGCAGCGATCGCTCCCCCTCCACGCAATACCGCACCGACTGCCGCAACAGGGTATGCGCATGCTGCTCCCCGGCCACGCTCAACATCGACCAGGCTCGCCAAGCCAACACGATCCGATGCACATCGACTTCGTCTTGCACACTGTATTGCAAATGATTGTAGGCCTCGCCGACGGGACCTTGCGCGATCGCCGCAAACACCGCTTCGGCCTTGTCCCGCTCGCCGGTCCGCACAGCCGACTGCAAGGCCATCGCCGGATCGTCGCCGGCCGGCAGGTCCGCCGCGGAAACCAGATGCAAGGCCTCGTGATCCAAGGCACCCGACGATTGCATCCGGTGCGTATTGCGATACAGCACCTTCAAGATCGGCAGCGGGCGTTCGCGCTCCGGCAGCGCCCGAGACATCTCCCAGGCCGGCGCCAACGCCATGAAGGTATGGTAGCCGTCGTAATCTTGACCGCCAAAGGCCCGGGCATTCGCCAACGCCGCCGCGGCAATCAACGTCTGCGCAGCGGTCCCTTGCTGCATCTTGTCCAGCACTTCGCGCTGCAACTTTTCTAGCGGTGTCTGCTGCATGAATTGAACCAGCGGCTCTAAGTCGCCGAATCGCACCAACTCATCGAACTCAGCTGCCGACGCAGAACACAATCCCAGATCGAACGCAAGGTGGGAGCCGACCCCGGCGACCAACATCCCGCACCCCACATCCGCCAAAAACTTCCGACGATTTCCGCCCAACGCCCGGCTCTGGCTTCGACCGTTCATCTCAAGTCTCCTGTCTGGGAATTCGGGTTCGTGCTCGCGTCGCCGTTGGCTAGCCTACCGGCAGGAGCCGGTGCTGGCAATTAAATAGTTGCCGCACATCTTGCGATGTTGCGGAATTTTTTTCGAAGTCCTCTAGATCCCTGGCGATCTTCCTCCGCAAGTTCACCGCGCAATTCAATGAAACAAGTAACTTTTTGTCCCTCATTCATCACAACGACGCGGAATAGCGAGAAGCGTAACGATCCCCGGGGCAAGCCCGGGGCATTCTCCCAGCGAAACAGTATCGCAATAGACCACCACAAGCAGTCCCAAAATCCCGCAGGCTTGCCCTGCGGATCGTTGGGCTTCTCGCTACACTGCCTGCCTGTGCCAATCCCATTCCGGAAATCTGGCCGCGGGACGCCCACGCCGCGGCAGCAGCCATCGAAGCGACCGGCCGCAGCGACTTTCCCTATCTCCCCTCTCCTCCCCTCTCCGTGCACGCCGCTTCCTTCTGTTCCAAATCTCCCCCCGCGCACTAACTTCCCCGGCGCAACTCCTCCCGAAAATCTGGATGCGCAATCGACGTCAACGCATCCGCCCGCTGCCGCAGCGACATGCCATGCAAGTTCACCGCGCCATACTCCGTCACCACCCAATGCACATGCCCCCGCGTGGTGACGACTCCGGAGCCTGGCAGTAACTCGCGCGTGATCCGCGAGACCCTGCCCCCCGCTGCGGTCGACGGCAAGGCGATAATCGGCAGCCCTCCGGCGGACATCGCCGCGCCGCGAATGAAGTCCATCTGCCCACCGATCCCGGAATAGATCTTGTGCCCCAACGAGTCGGCACAGACCTGGCCCGTTACATCGATTTGCAAGGCCGAGTTGATGGCAACCAGCCGATCAATCTTGCGAAGCAAGTTCGTGTCGTTCGTGAGATCGCACGGCAAAAATGCCACGAGGGGATTATCATCGATAAAATCGAACAGCCGCCGCGTTCCTGTCACAAAGCTGGTGATGATCTGCCCTTGGTAAATCTTTTTGGCTCGATTGGTGATCACGCCTGCCTGTACAAGGTCGACGACTCGATCGGAGAACATCTCCGTGTGGATTCCCAAGTCCACTTTGTCGGACAGTCGCGAAAGTACCGCATCGGGGATGGCGCCGATTCCCGTTTGTAGCGTTGAGCCGTCCGCGATCAGCCCGGCAATCTGTTCGCCGATCGCCGCCTCTACCGGAGTCTCCACGGATGCCGGATGCTGGTGCAGCGGGCGATCGGTTTCCACCCAGGCTGCCAAGGAGCTGAGCGGAACCATGCTTTGCCCGAGCGTTCGCGGCATCTGCCGGTTGATCTCGGCGATCAACATGGGCGCACAATCCGCAGCGGCGCGGGCCGTATCGACCGAGGTTCCCAGCGAACAGAATCCGTGCCGGTCCGGCGGCGAGACTTGCAACAAGGCGGCGTCCAACGGAATCTGGCCGCTGCGAAACAGGCCGGGAATATCGGAAAGGAATACCGGTATGAAGTCTGCTTGACCGCTTTGGACTGCGTGGCGAACCGGCTCGCCGGTAAACAGCGATACCGACGTCATCCTTCCACAATGTTCCGCGGATACAAAAGGGGCAGGTCCCGCCGTGTGCAGATGGTACAGTTTCAGATCCGTGAGATCGCTCCGTCGGCACATCGCTTCGATCAACGGCGTCGGCGTCGCGGAGGCGCCGTGGATGAAGATGCGCATGCCGCTGCGCAACGAAGCAACTGCTTCGTCGGGAGTCACCGCGATCCGATCGACTT
Organism: Pirellulaceae bacterium; assembly: GCA_041740495.1. Classification (GTDB taxonomy): domain Bacteria; phylum Planctomycetota; class Planctomycetia; order Pirellulales; family Pirellulaceae; genus JANMEB01. The sequence goes on along the minus strand of JBGSLW010000106.1, from coordinate 11,193 downwards.
TGGACATGGGCCCTCAAATCGAGCTCGAGTTTTCCAAAAGCTGCATCGTAACCAGCTCCACCGCCCCAACAAGAGCCCGCGCCGTCCAAGCTCCTCGTTTAACGCCCAGCCGGAGGCGCCGGCTTTGCTTTTTCTGACCTCGCCGCCACATTCACCAACCACACCCTCTCGTTTAACGCCCAGCCGAAGGCGCCGGCTTTGCTTTTCCTGACCTCGCCGGAGGCGCCGGTACGATGCGCTGAGAGCTCTCGGCGAAGCCGGCGCCTCCGGCTGGGCGTTAAACGCAATACCGTTCAATGGAGTGCATAACTTGGTGTTTGACGTCGACAGGTTGTGGAAGCGATCTTGTTTACGTTCCACTTCGTGTAAACTCATGGAAGCAAATGAGCCTACGATCCTAACCCAAAACTTGCCGACCCCCTCACCCTGCCCTCCCCGGCCGCGTCGTGCGTCCGACCCTCCCGCGGGCTAACGGGAACCTCACTATCCGCGGGAGGGTTAAGCGAGATTTGCACGTCCACTTGGGGCAAGGGGAGCCAATAATCGTGGGCTCTAATCGTGTAGATACTAATGCCCGCGGCGGGGGAGAGGGAATTGGGATGGGCTCTAAGTTGAACGGCTTGGCGTCAAATGACAGGAAGGAAGTACGGCAACACGCAACGGCAGGACAATCAATGCCTCTGGATTCTCGACCGCCCAGCGATGACAATAATGCCATAAGCTGTCCCCCGAATTTTTCGCGAGTTGAATCGATGTTTCCTCTCCCAGCGGAGCTTGCTCGCCGGTCGTTTCTCGCGCGTTCGGGTGTCAGTCTCGGTGCGATGGCCTTGACCTCCCTGTTGCCTTCGGCGGCACGCGCTGGGACCTCCCTGGCATCGCGTCAAGAGCCGAATAGCGAATCGAGCGACCGTTGGACAGGAGTGATCCATCCGTTCCATTTTCAGCCTCGCGCCAAGCGGGTTATTTGGCTGTACATGGCGGGGGGGATGACCCATCTGGATACCTTTGACGAAAAGCCGAAGTTGGCGGAGTTGCACGGGAAGCCCATGCCCGAATCGGTCACGAAGGGGCAGCAGATCGCCCAACTTCAGGGCCAACAGTTGAACTGTTTCGGTCCGCAACATCCGTTCAAGCGTTGGGGGAGCTCGGGTCAATCGATCTCGGAAATCTGGCCGCTGCTGGGTGAAAAATGCGCGGACGACTTGTGTATTGTCCGCTCGTTGTATACCGACGCAATCAACCACGATCCTGCCCACACCTTTATGAACACGGGCACGATGAACGCGGGGCGTCCAGCGATGGGGTCCTGGTTGTTGTACGGTTTGGGGGCGGAGTCGCAGAACCTGCCAGGCTTTGTGGTGATGGTCTCGACGGGGAATTTCGGACAGAAGCAACCCATCGCGGCTCGGCAATGGCATTCTGGTTTCTTGCCAGGCCAATTTCAGGGAGTTGAATTCCGCGGCACAGGTCAGCCGGTGCTTTACGCGGGAAACCCGGCCGGCGTTTCGCTTCAGCAGCAGCGGGACGTCGTCTCCGCGGTGCGCGAACTCAATCGGTTGGCCGACACGCGGTTGGACGATCCGGAGATTGCGACTCGAATTAGCCAGTACGAACTGGCGTTTCGCATGCAGACCAGCGTACCCGAGCTGATGGATGTGCGGGATGAGCCCGAGCATATCTTTGAACTCTATGGAACGCGCGGCGGGGATGGAACGTTTGCTTCGAACTGCCTGTTGGCTCGGCGACTGGCCGAACGCGGCGTGCGGTTCATCCAGCTCTACCATCGCGACTGGGATCATCATGGCGCGGTCAAGTCCCATTCGGCGGGGACCGCCAAGGAGGTCGACCAAGGCGTCGCCGCGCTACTTACCGATCTCAAGCAGCGCGATATGCTCCGGGACACTATCGTCGTGTTTGGATCGGAGTTCGGTCGCACGCCGATGGCCCAGGGGGACGGCCGGGACCATCACCTGGCGGGCTTCACGATGTGGTTCGCCGGCGGCGGTTTCAAGCAGGGATTCAGCTATGGGGCCACGGACGAATTGGGTTATCACGCGGTCGAAAACCGTGTTTCCGTTCACGACATGCACGCCACGCTCCTGTACTTGCTGGGGATCGACCACGCTCGGTTCAGTTACAAATTCCAAGGTCTCGACAGCCGGCTGACCGGCGTCGAACCTGCCTCCGTCGTGCACGACCTACTGGCGTAATTCCCAATGTAGAGCAATTGTCCTCAATTGCTGGTTAGCAAAACCGTGGCGACGAACCCTGCAGCCGGAACCGCTACGATCCGCTGGGCAAACGAGCGGCATTCTCTGGACGACCTGTGATCGACGTTGGAGGAACTCAACGAGCAGCCTGCGCTGCGGATATGGCCTGGCGTTGCTGATCATTGTAGAAGTCGGTCGTGAGCGGGCGGCGAGGCTTGCCGTCGGAGACTTGTTCCAACAGGCCCAACAGCGCTTCGACGATTTTGGGCTCGGCTTCGACCTCCAGCCCGGCAGTGCGAGCCGGCCAGGTGGTATATCCGCCCAACGCATGTTGCTCAGGAGGCGGAATATATCCTTCGGCTCCATTCGCCAATTCGATATTCACCAGTGGCTGCAGCGGCGACTGCGCTTTGAGTTTGAGACCCGTGATTCCGTAGACTTCGTTGGGAATCGCCGCGATCGCCAGGTCGCCGATGCGAAGCACTTGCAATCCAAGCGTTGTTTCCGGGTGTTCGTAGAGCCAGACAGCTTGTTCGGCATAGACTTCCGGGAGGTTTTCGGGCCGTCGCTCGCCGCGTTGCTTGTTGAGTTCGTGGGCCCATCGAAGTCGATCTTCGTCGGGCGCGCGTCGCTTCAACGCAAGTTCGGTCGCGGCGGCCGCCAACACAACGTCGCTGCGATACTCGACGTCGGCCAGAGCCTGCCAGGCGAGTTCCGCCAGCTCAGCAGCGTACTGTTGGCGATTGTAGTTTTCGCGGGGCGGGCGGCTGTAGTCCATCCAATGCTGGTCGCCGCTGGTTCCCTGGGACATGATCGCCATTGGCGACATATCCGCTTGGATTTCCAGACTCGAGCGTAAGCGCGATTCGATCTCGCGGGCGAAGTCCCCAAAATAATCGGCGGAAAAATCTCCTGCGCCGAAGTAATGCATGCTGTAGTTCGCCAGCAAGCAGCGGGGCTGGCCCTCGGCCGTTTGAATGCTCAGCAAGCTCAATTGGCTATCGACCGGACCCGCGGGACCAAGGTATTGTGGATTCTGGTAACCGGGGTGCATCATCGCTCGGACGGTGCGCTCCCCGAATGGATCGGTGTCGATGTGATCGGGATGCCGGAGCCAGCGGCGGCAAAACGTATGCTGCGGGGCGTCGACCACCGTCCAACCGATGCGCGCCGGCTGCAAATCGGCGACGGCCGCTTGCATTCCCTGGCTCACCTGATGGATCAACCAAGGTGCGTAATTCGGGTCCTGGCGGCTGCCGAGACAAAAATCCATCACGCTGGGCGCCGTGTGCGTGTGCGTTGCCGCGATCAAGAGAGTCGCTTCGGGCAAGCCGGTGGCCGTGGCCACTTCGCGTTTGATCGCATCGCAGATCTCGCGCGGCAGCATGCAGGAGTCCACGATGGCCAGGACCAACGTCGTCGCGCCGGACTGAAGCGCCAGACAGCGGACGTGCAGCGGATCGGCGACTCGGTCGGCTGACTGTTCCAGAAAACTTCCGTTGCGAATCGCCGGGAGTACGCGTGGGTTGATATCGACGATCGCGCAGCCGGCTCGCATTGGATCTTCGGCCCAACCGGGACTCTGTCCGAACACCATTCCGATCAACACAACCGCGCAAATGCATCGTGGCATCGCAGATCGTCCTACCAGGCTAGTGAACAGGGGATAGGCTCAAAATCGCAGGCTTCTCACGAGGTCCGTTTATCGCAAGGTTTGCAGATAACTGACCACGTCGACGAGTTGCTGTTCGGTGAGTAATTTTTGCAAATCGTCAGGCATCAAGGACTTGGTTTGCTTGGTCAGTTCCTCGACGTCGGCGGCCGGCAGCGTGAGGACCACAGCTTCCTTGTCTTTGAGGACGATTTCTTGGGGAGTGCGACTGATCAGCACGCCCTGAATCGTTCGCCCATCGACCATAATTGCCTTGTACATTTCAAAGTTATGACTGATCCCGGCGCTGGGATTCAGAATCGACTCGTACAGTGCTTCGACCGAGAGTTTTCCGCCGACTTGCGACAGGTCCGGGCCGACTTCGGTCCCTTGGCCGTTGACGCGGTGGCATTTGCCGCAGGTTCCAACTCCGGCGAAGACCTCGGCGCCCGCCTGATGGTCTCCAGGACGTCGAACCAGTTCGGCCAACGGCGGGAGGGGGCGTTCCTCGGCACCGCGCGGCATCGTCAGATACTTAGCGGCCTCATCGCGAGTCTGAGAATCGCCGGACGTGAGTAACACGTTGGCAGCGGGAAACCGCAGGTCGTCGGGAAAACTGCCCCCGGCGACTTGCTGCAGGAGGAAGCGCTGGCCGTCCGGCCAGGCGCCCAGAGCTTTGGTGATCTCGCTGCGAACCAATATCGAGAGGCTTGAGTCGGGCCACAACGCCAACAGACAACTCAACGACTCCGAACGGCCGGACGCCTGGAGACCATGCACCAAAGCGACTTGTTGTTCCTCGGTCGCGGAATTCCACGCCTCGGTCAATTGGTCGGCGCCGTGACTTTCGAACAATGCCCGAACGGCCTGGCCGGCGAGATTTCGATCGGATGAATGGAGCAGGTACGTCGCGAGCCGTGGATGCAGCTCGGTCAGTTGCAAGCGGGCTGTCCACGAAATCCAATCGTCCGCGGTCGTGGACTCTTGTAAGTAGGCGACGACCGTGGAGCGAACGTGGGGTGCCTCACGCTGATAAAATTCAGGCACTCGGGCGGCGATTTCCAAGAGAACCGGGGCAGCCGGAGCGGCGCCGCCTGCCGCTTGCTCTTCAGCCCGTTTCAACAATTCCGTCGCGGCTAGTTCGCGTTGCGTCGCCGCTTGGAAATCCATCGCCCGCAACAGCCGCAAGTCCAAAGCCGGATCGGTCTCCGGCAGAGCGATCAATCGCGCCAACAGGTTCGCGGTGACATCGGCTCGACTGCGCCAAATCACATCGATGCTGTGGGGGTGCGTCCAACCCTCTTCGCCCACGCGTTCGAGCCAAGCGGACAAGAACTCGTTCCATCGTCCTTCGGCAGCGATCCCGAGCGCCTCTAAATACCAGCGATCGGAGCCGTCGTACGCACTGGCCAGTTCGCTCCACAACGCAGACGCGTCGTCCTCCGCGTACTCCCGCAAGGCGATCGCGACCTCGCGGCGGACCGACGGCGCTGGGTCATGCACCCCCACCGATAAGACTTCACTCAACTGCGGGAGGTTTCGCCGAGCGAGACGCACCGCCAGACCGCGAATTTCCGGATCCGGGTCCGACAGGGCGCGCTCCACGGCTGCCGACGATTGACCATCGATCGCACCCCACAGCCAGAGAGCTCTGGCCCGGAAGCGAGGATTTTCGTCGTTCGCCAGCCGTACGAGATCCGGCACGGCTGCGGGTCCCATTTTTGTCAGAGCCCGCCACGCTTCGTAGCGTACGGCCTGACACGGGTTCTTTAAAGCCTCGCAGGCGGACGCCGAACGCTCGTAGTCGTAGCGGGGAACCCGGTAGGAGGTTCCTTGCGGGGCGAGTCGAAACAGCCGCCCGCGATCGACGTCGCCCATCGCGTGCCCGCCGACTCCAGGGTCATACCAATCCGCGATGAACAGCGACCCGTCCGGCGCCGCAGCAACGTCCGAGGGTCGAAACCAGTTGTCGCGAGTCCCCACCAACAGCGGATGAACATCCGTCACTTGATAACCAGCTCCCTGGGGGGACGCCGAATACGATCGCACGATATTGGGGCCGGCGTCGCAATGGATCACTTGATTCCGAAACCGCTCGGGTAATAGTGTACCTTCGTACACTAGTATTCCGGTGGGGGAACCTGCCCCCGTCACCAGCAGATTGGGGACGACGCCGGGGTCCGCCTGATGCCAGTGCCGTTGAGCAATCTCGCGTTCCAGCCCGGTGCGCGGCGTCTGCCAGCCGGCGCCGCTCAATTCGTCGACGTACCCGTAGTTTCCGTATTCCATCACAAAGTTGATCCGGACTCCTTGATTTCCGTCGTCGTCGTTGTCGGATTGCCACAGGCCGCCGAACGAGTCGACCGCGACTTCGTAATTATTGCGGAAGTTGTGGGCCAAAACCTCCAGTTCACTTCCATCCGGATTGCAGCGGAAGACCATCCCTCCCCAGTAGGGTTGTCCGCGGTCGTTGATCGGGCGGCCAAACCGATCGGAAAGCAAGTTCCCCTGCGCGTCATGAACCGCGTGTCCTTCGTTTCCGAAGTTCCAATACAGCTTTCCATCGGGCCCGAAGACGAAGGCGTGCGCCGAGTGATCGTGTTGAACCGATCCAGTTTGGCTAAACAGCAGCTCGCGACGATCCGGCCGATCGTCGCCATCGTCGTCGGTGAACCGCCAGATATTGGGTGAAGCCGAAATGATCACCTGGTTGCCGAGCACGCAAATGCCCATCGCCGAATCGACTTCGGGGCCCTGGAAGTACACTTTCGTCTCGTCGCAGATCCCGTCGCCGTCGTTGTCGGTGCAAATCAGAATGCGATCGCCTGCGGGCCGCTGGCCGTTCCGCCCGCGATAATTGACGACCTCGCAAACCCAGACTCGGCCCCGGTGGTCGACGTCCAGATTGGTGAGGCTGAGGACCTGCGGTTCGGCGGCGAACAAGCGGGCCTCCAGGCCCTCGGCAACATCCAGTCCGGCCAAGGCCACGCCCGCATCACGTCCCTCCTGCCGGGCTGGACAGGGGACCGCAATCATCCAACCGGAAAGGGAGCAAACGAGCAGAATCGTCGGTATTCGGGACATGCAGGTGTGGGTGCCGTGGAGACGCGATGTGATTCTCAGGCATCTTGGCCCAAAGTCGCGGCGGGTGCAAGAACGCTACGTACCCACTTGTTCCGGTCAATCGGATCCGACACAGGACCTGGCCGTCCGATAGGGACAAGGTGGAGTTCCCCGGGACGATAGGAGGTCTTGGTTAACGAGGGCGAATTGCATTTTCAAGCACGGGATCCCGTCCCGCGCGGATATCGGCGACCGAAAGCCGAATCTCCACATCGGGTTGGATGCCCAAACCAAGAGTGAAGTCTTGAAGCGAAGTCGTCGAGCGCACAAGCGGGACTCGCACGGTCATCTCCGATTCGGGGAGCTTCAGAAAGGCGATGATACCAGCCGTGGGCCCTTCCGCGCTGCCGCCGGTGGGTTCGCCCAAGAATTCCACCTGCCGATTACTTCGCAACTCGGCCAAAAGAACCGTCGCGCCTGATTCATTCTCCGGTCCGATCAGAACCGTCAGGGGGCCGGTCCAGGCGTCAGCCGCCGGCTCCAGGGATGTCGCTCCACCGGTTAATTGAGGGTCGACTCGCAAAAGACCGTTGGAATCGGCGGTAAACAGCTCGGACGGCAGCGCGAAAATGGACTCGTCCCAGGTGCTCAAATGCTGTCGGTGCTTGCCAAAATCACGGGTCTTGGCGAACGAAGGTCCGCCGACAATAAAAGTCTGATTCGCCAGATGGCGTAACAAGCTGGTGGAGACATCGGTGGAGCCTCCGCCCACGCCGCGGAGGTCGAGCACCAGCCGCTCCAGGCCCGATTCCTTGATGGCACGAAAGGCCCTGCCGAGAACCTCATCCGGGTCGACGGGAGTACGATAATTGACAAACGTCGAAATGCGGAGGACTGCCGCATCGCCACATTTTTCCCACCGCACAGCGCCTTCGTCGCTGAAGTTCTGCTGGGCGTTGAGGATCCGCCGAGCCGCCAGCGAGTCGGGCTCGGCGACGGCCGGAACCGTCACCGTTCGCACGCCGCCGTCGAGCGACCGAACCGTGAGCTGGTAACTTTCCGCAAAACCATGAAGTAGTGGAAAGAATACATCGAATGTTGTCCATCCGATATCGTCGGTGCCGCTGAAGATGGCGGCCTTTGTGCGGTCAGTGAACCCGTCGACCGAAATCGACGGGCAGATTTGCAAAAAGACGTCCTCCATCGAATGATCGTTGACCCGTTGCAGCTCTTCACCGATGTCGATGCCGGTGAGTCCAGGCGCGAGCCCGGTGATAATCGCCGCTCCGTTCACCCATGTGAAGTCCACCGGCAGCATCGTTCTGCACGATTGACGAAATTCTGCCACGGCCGTGGGCAGCTCGGCTTCCGTGTGTTCACAACGAATGCTTGCCAGAAAGCGAGTGATGTGAAGATAAAATTCTGGCAATTGTGAACAGCGGCTGGCCGCATCGAGTAGAGTTTTTTCGGCAAGTGCAGCCTCCTGTTCCGACCGGTACCGCACATAGCCGGGGTGCACATCGCGCAGGACTTGGATCAACAAAGCTGCATCGCGCTGGGCTGATTCGGCGCCGATAGGAAACTGCGGTGTTTGGGCTGTCGCGGACCCGACCATCCAGAGGACGATCACGAGGTGCAATGGATGTTTCACGTTGTGTAGCTCCAAGGAACGAATCTGAGTTCATTTAAGACCGAAGAAACATCGTCCCGATCACTCAGAAACCGGCGCCAACTGGCGGACGTTGCACAATCTTGCCAGCCCGCCCGACGGTCAGAACGATGGTACGCCGGTCAGGGAGCCACCGGACCGTCGTGCGGCTACGCTCGCCGAGAGGGTGACGCATCTTCAGTTGGCGAGCACAACGGTCGTATTTTGATCGCTTTTTGCCGAAAAACGGCTTTGCCGAGTGTAGAATCTGGGTGCACCGGCAGTTCTCAGGGTCGCATGTCGCCATAAAGTGATAATCGTCTCGTGGAGGAGTCTCGCCATGTCACGCTGGTTGGTATTGGGTTGGTCGCTGTTGAGCTACCTGGTTTTTTTTGGCGTATTTCTGTACGCGGTCGGGTTCATCGGAAATTTGTGGGTCCCCACCTCCCTGGACGCGGAGCCGCATAGCCCCTTGGGCTTCGCCGTCGCGGTGAACGGACTGCTGTTAGGATTGTTCGCAATCCAACACAGCGTCATGGCGCGACCGTTCTTCAAGCGATGGATCACGCAATTTATCCCGGCAGCTGCCGAAAGGCCGACGTATGTGATGGCGACTAACCTGGCTTTGATCGCCCTGTTTATCTGGTGGCAGCCGATGGGAATTTCGATTTGGAACGCGACGTCGCCGCTCCTCCAAGTCGGTTTGTACGCGGTGTTCTTTGCCGGTTGGGCCTTGGTTTTTGTCAGCACCTGTTTGATCAACCATTTCGATTTGTTCGGATTGCGGCAGGGCTGGTACCATTTTTTGGGTCAACCCTATCCTCCGCTGACCTTTGTCACACCGGCGCTATACAAACATGTGCGGCATCCGTTGTACATTGGCTGGCTGATGGTTTTTTGGGCGACCCCGACGATGACCGCAGGGCATCTTCTTTTCGCGCTATTGACCACGGGCTATATCCTGATCGCGGTTCAATTGGAGGAACGGGATCTGATCGCGGCACACGGTTCGGATTATGTCAACTACCGCAATCAGGTGCCGATGTTTATCCCGCGTTTTCGGCGGGCGGCGTCGGCAGATAGTGATGTGCACAGCTGGAGCCGATCTTGAGTTGGAGAGTCTAAGGGTTTGGTCCAGTGTTTGGGGTGAGCAATTGAGGACAATTGCTCCAATCTGATTGTAGAACAGTTGTCCTCAACTGTTCTCTTTGGGGTCTCCACTTCCCGCCCGCTTCCGCGAAGCGGGCAATAGGGAAAATGGAATCGGTTTGCAGTTGCCAGTTGGCCAGGGGATTTGCCTACAATGGTGCTATTGGATTGCCAAACCCCACGGCCTGCGATGACCTCCGACGACGAGTCCGAAATCCTGAATGCGGCGATCTTAGCGGGGGATGATCCCACCGCGTTGGATGCGATTCTGCGCAAGTATCAACCTCGACTGGAGCGGATACTCTCTTTCCGGATCGATCCGCTTCTGCGGGCTCGGATCGATGCCGCGGACGTCTTGCAGGAAGCATTCTTGGAGGCGAGCCAGCGGATCGAGGATTATCGGGGGCTGCAGGGGGAGATGCCGTTTTTTCTGTGGCTGCGCTACCTGGCGCTGCAGAAATTGAATCAATTGCGGCGCTACCATCTGGGGACGCAGGCTCGGGCGGCCGGCCAGGAATGCGGGGCCTACAACCCGGTCGATGAACAAGGAACATCGGTCGCCCTGGCGGCTCGGTTGGTGGGGGACTTGACCAGCCCCAGCGAGGCGGCGATGCGGGCGGAAGATTCGCGGCGGATCGAGGGTGCCTTGCGGGAACTCAATTCGATGGATCGGGAGATTTTGGCGCTGCGGCATTACGAGCAGCTCAGCAACATCGAGACGGCGCGGTTGCTGAGCTTGTCCGAGTCTGCGGCGAGCAATCGCTATTTTCGGGCCGTCCGCCGACTGAAGCAGGTGTTGGAAGGCCAGGGAGAATGAGGGCCGATCCCGCAATGAGCACCCGCTTCACCCCTCCGGCAACGTTCACTTCGCTCGATCAAGTCGCGGACGATTTCGTTGCCCGGCTTCGACGTGGAGAGCATCCACCGCTGCGCGAGTATCAGTCGACGTACCCGCAATGGGCTGCGGAGATCGCCGAGCTATTTCCGACGCTGGCGATGCTGGAACGCAACACCGCCACGGAGTCCACCACCCGGATGCGGCCCGGACGGGTGCACCTTCCTCCGAGTCTGGGGGACTACCAGATTGTGCGGGAGATTGGACGCGGCGGAATGGGGGTGGTGTACGAGGCGTTCAACGTGAAGCTGAAGCGACGCGTCGCCTTGAAAATTCTGCCGGCGGCATTGCAAACTCCGGACCGGTTGCGGCGATTTGTCCGCGAAGCCCAAGCCGCGGGGCAATTGCACCATTCGAACATCGTACCGGTCTTCGAGATCAGCCAGGCGGAGGGGGTGCACTTTTACGCGATGCAATACATCGACGGAGAGAACCTCGATCGAGTCTTGAGCGAAATGCGACGTTTGCAGGAGCGCGGGGCCGGCGCAGCGGACGCGGGTGCAGCGACGACCGATGGGACTTCGACGGTGGCCTATTCGTTGTGGCGCCAGATGGAAAAGACCGCCGGAGGCGATGG
>JBGSLW010000105.1:0-6418 GCA_041740495.1 Pirellulaceae bacterium | reverse complement strand
TCCCCTGCCGCCGCCCCCGCCGCCCCCGCCGCCCCCGCCGCCTGGGCACGAACAGTGCTTGTCGCTCGCGATCTTGTCCGCCTTCCCTGATCGAGTCGCGAAGTTGCGAGCGGGCTCGCAAGACCGAGGGATCCTGGTGGGGGGACGGGGAGTTCGCATCGACGGTCAGTCCTCGGCGGTTCGGCCGGACTCGTTGTTCGTCTGCGTCGACCTCAACGACTCCTCGGGGGATGCCAAGGCCCGCTGGGTAACTTCGATTGAATTGGATTGGTTGCCGGCGCATTTGCGGGAGCAGCGCGACGAGCTATTCTTTAATCCGTCGCGCGGGCAGGTCGAAGCGCGGCGACGCAACTACTATCTGGACCTACTCTTAGACGAAACTCCTGTGGAGATCGGCGACCGCGCGGCCGCAGCGGAGTTGCTGGCCCGGCACGCCAGCGGCCAACTCGAGCGAATTCTTCCGACCGCAGACGACCCCGCTCAACGCTTTCGTCGTCGGCTGGCCTGGCTGGCGACTCAAGCCCCCGAGTTGCAACTCCCCTGTCTGGACGATGACGCGATTCGGTCGATGCTCCCGGAGTGGGCGGCGGGACAGCGGAGTCTCGCGGAATTGCGAAGTCTAAACTGGCTGAGCCTGTTTCAACACGCGTTGGGCTTTGATCGAGTCGCGCAACTCGATCGGCTGGCGCCGCCGGAATGGACCGCCCCCAGCGGCAGTCGCCTCGCGATCGAATACGAACTCAACCGGCCGCCGTCGGTCGCGGTTCGAATTCAAGAGATATTCGGGCTGGCGGCGACTCCACGCATTTTAAACGGCCGCGTCCCGCTCAATCTGGAATTGCTCGGGCCAAACTACCGCCCTCAACAGCGGACGAACGACCTGGAGAGCTTCTGGAAGAATACGTACCCGGAGATCAAGAAAGAACTTCGCCGCCGCTACCCCAAACACGCCTGGCCCGATGATCCGTTGGCGACCAAGCCGATTCGCAGCGGCCTGAAAAGAGACATGCAATAAGCCTCAGAACTAGGCTTTGTTCCCAAACACAGTTTCGCGACCCAATGAGATCAGCCGCATGGCGCTAGCCTGCGGTTTCTTCACGCATCCAACACCGGAAACCGAAGGCTAGCGCTTTGTTCCCAAACACAGTTTCGCGACCCAATGAGATCAGCCGCATGGCGCTAGCCTGCGGATTCTTCACACATCCAACAACGGAAACCGCAGGCTAGCGCCATGCGGCTGATGTTTTGGGACAACGCCTAGGTTTCCGCGGCTTTGCCGGGATCTTTCTTCTGGCGTTTTGCGATCTCATCCGGTGGCAAGATAAACGGCCCTGCAAACGCATCGTAGATCACCAACAGATTCAGCAACCCGGCGATCATCGTGAAGAGCGTCCCCAGTTCGTAACGCTGATCCATCTCGTAATGCCACATTCCCAACACGTCGTTGTTGTGTATCGAGATCGGGCCAGCCGGAGGTGCATACAGCCCGTCGACGAGCATGGCCTGTCCCAAACGTTTGCGATCGGCCGGGTCGGTCACGATTTGAAACTCGCGAAGCTGCCCTTGAGCGTCCGCGGTATTGGGTGGGTAGCGGTACGCCAGGGGGAACCAAGGCGCTCCGCCCTTGCTGGTCTTATAGGCTTGGGCAATTGCGGGAAGAGCGAGTCCCCCGCAACCCAGCTGAAAATAATATTGCCAGCGAAAGTCGTTCTTTCGAGTCGAAGCGTACACCACGCGTCCGCGACCCAAGCCCATGCCGAACAGAAAGGTCGACACGATGCAGATCATGAACAGCACCCCTTTGGCGGTGCGGCGTTGATACAATTGGCCGGCGCCGGGCAGCAGCCAACTGAGGAAGGCCGCCACCACAGGATCGCGGAGGTCCACCACCAAATCCGGTTCGCCTTCCTGCCGTATGCGGACTTCCGTCATAGCTCGATTCCGTTGGGGACGTGCGTGCAACCGCCGCATTGTAACGGAATTCCTGGCATTCCGGCCAGTAGCCAAAGCAACCTTCCGGAACCGAGTGTCATGTCCGAACGATTTTTTTCGAGTGAGCCGATCCGAGACCGGCAGTTCATGTTGAGCGGCGATGAAGCGCATCACTTGCTCCGCGTGATGCGCCGGCAAGTCGGCGACGAAGTCATCGTGTTCGACGATTCGGGGGACGAATTTCGAGCCCAGATCGCCGCGGCGACGCGTTCGTCGGCAACGCTGGAGGTGCTCGATCAGACACGGCCGGCCCGCGAACTTGCCGGGCGGCTCACGATCGCCGCCGCCCTGCCCAAGGGAGATCGGCAACGATTCCTGGTGGAGAAGTGCGTCGAGCTGGGTGTGACCCGGTTCATTCCATTGCAGACATCGCGGAGCGTTGCGGAGTCCACGCCGGCGGCGATCGCCCGCCTGCAGCGCTATGTGATCGAAGCCACCAAGCAGTCGGGGCGGACTCGCCTCATGGAGATCCACGCACCGCAGTCGAGCCGTCAGCTGTTCGCCGATTCGGACTTACGGGAAACCGAACGTTGGATCGCGGACCCCAGTGGTGGTCGATTGTTGTCGGGTTGGACCGGCCGTGTGCAGTCGATCGCCGTCGGACCGGAGGGGGGCTGGACGGCGGACGAGTTGGCCCAGGCGACCGCAGGCGGCTGGCGCGTGGTGACCTTGGGCCCAAGGATTTTGCGAGTGGAAACTGCCGCAGTGGCCGCCGCCGCGCTGGCAGCCCACTATCTGCAAACGATCTCAACTCAACCTTCGGAGTAAACCGGAATTTCGATGTCGTTGCGGTAGTTGACGCCGGCGAAAATCCGTTGCACGAATAGCCCCGGGAGGTGCACATCTTCCGGGCGAATTCCTCCCAAGGGGACCATTTCCTCGACTTCCGCGATCGTGAGCTTGGCCGCCATCGCCATCAACGGCGAGAAATTACGCGCGGTCTCTTTGAACCAGAGATTGCCGTACGGGTCGCCTCGTTCCGCCTTGATGATCGCCACGTCAGCCTCGAGCGGGAGCTCCAACAGACAAGGTCGATCGAAGTTGCGAACCTCTTTTCCCTCGGCGACCAACGTCCCGGAGCCGGTCGGCGTATAAAAGCCGCGAATCCCCATGCCCGCGGCGCGAATTCGCTCCGAAAAGGTCCCTTGCGGAACGAGTTCCACGGCGACCTCCCCCGCCAACATCTGCTCTTCCAAGTCGGGATTGCCTCCGACATAACTGCACACCGCGCTGGTGATCTGCCGGTTCCGCAAGAGGATCGCCAACCCCCGCCCCGAGTTGCCGATGTTGTTGGAGATCGCCCGAATGTTCTTGATCCCGCGCCGCGCCAACTCGTCGATGCAATTCTCCGGAATCCCGCACAGTCCGAAGCCGCCGCTCATCAGGGTGATGCCGTCGCCAATATCGACCAGGGCTTCGCGGGCGTTCGCGCGAACTTTGCTGTTTGTCTGCATGCGATCGTGATGAACCAAGCGAGGACGGGGACTTGGAATTTGCCGGAGGACGGAGTTCGGGATTCTAGCACGATCGTCGCCGGTCGGGGACGGTCGTGGGAGCCAACTTCTCTCCGCCGCGGCAGGCTCGGCGGAACGCAGGTCTGAAAACTCAAGTGGGCAGCGATCATCCTTCCGACGATTTCAAAAAATCCTGGCTGCTATCAGTCCCCCTCGAATCAACTAGAAAAGTGGTTGGAGCGGGAGCTAATGCGGTAGTTCCCCCCGTAGACGCCGAATCCGCCCGATTCGAGTGGGGCGATTTTTCCCACTCGAATTCCACCCACCATCGGCGCCCCTTGTCAATTCGATCAAAGCCTTAACATTGTTCCCATCGGCGCAGCTCGCGCCGTGTTGCATTTCATGTTTTATGGGAGTTGCGTAGATGAGTTTGCTAAGGATGGTCGCCGTCGGATTTGTGGTTGCGTTGACCGGTGCGCTGGACGCGACGAAAGCGTCCGCTCAGTGCAGCAACGGTCGCTGCGGAGTCAGCTCAGGAAGATCGGTGGCAACGGCCAGCGTGGTTCCGATGGGCGCGACTTATGTCGTGAATCAGATCGCCGCGCCGGTTCAGGTTTGTACGTCGTCGTTGGGATGCGTTTGCAATCAAGTTGTCCGCTGCCAGCCGATCCCCATGAATTACGTTCAGGTGGGGACTGCCTGTGCGACCTCGCTGCAACCGGTCGTGGCGCCCGGTTGTTCGCTGCCGATCGCGTCCACCAGTACGTGGGTTGCCCCTGCGGCCCGCGTGATTTACCCGTCTGCAACTTCGCGCCCGTCCTCGGGTTGTTCGAGTTGCCGCGGCGGATCGTGCCGGATTCGATAAAGACTCGAAATCGCCAGCTGGGCTCGAACCACTCGAGACCGCACCCTCCACACGAGAAGTGCGACGGTTCGAGCCTGGCGGCTTTTCAAATAAAAGAGGTGGCGTCAGTACCAACCACTGCACTTAACTATGTTCGACGCGACCCTTCACCCCTGGAATCGTTGTTGCCTGCCCGGACATTCCGAATAAAATGATAGCAGTCCGGAAGATCGGTCTGTCGCCGCACCGCGAATCACGCTGCCGTTCCCTGCCGACCGATATTCCACGTAGCGGCAAAAGGGGAGGAGGTGGTATAAGCCTCCACAGAACGGTACCGTTCGACGTTCGCGAAGGCAGGGACTGTACATGGTCGAAAAAACGCGGATCGGACCATTCCAGATTACCGGTCGGCTGGGGCGCAACCGCCGTTTGCGAGTCTTCCGTGCTCGGCAAGTCGAACAGGGTCGCGAAGTCGCTCTGAAATTCATACGTCTCTCGCCGGACGTGGATCAGTCGGTCGCCTTGCACAAGATTCAGCGCGAGGTCGACGTGCTGAAGCAACTCCAACATCCGCACATCGTTCGCGTATTCGGTGCGGGCGTCGATGGTGATGAAATCTTCTTTGCCTGCGAGTTGATCGAAGGGGAGTCGCTCGCCTCGCTGTTGGGCCGCCGACAGAAACTGGCGCCCGATCTGGCGGTCGAGTACGCTCGGCAAATCGCCGAAGCCCTGCAATACCTGCACCAACACGAGATCGTCCACGGCAAGCTGACGCCCGACAAGATCCTGATCGACGAGCACAATCAAGTGCACGTCGCGGATGTCCGTTTGAATCGCGCCAAACGCCGCGGTTGGGACGCGGTCGAGCGACGCGAACTCGATTCCGCCGCGTACATGGCGCCGGAACAATTCGAGGAAGGCGCCTGCGAGAAGGCGGATCTCTACGCTCTCGGGGCGATCCTCTACGAAATGCTGACCGGAAGAATCCACCTGGTCCCGGAAACCATGGCGCGGTTGCACCACCAGAAACTCAATGCCCCGCCCCCGTCTGTCGCCGCAATCGAACTCGATTGCCCGATCTGGCTCGATCGCCTGGTCGCATCGTTGGTCCATCCCGATCCTCGCAAGCGTCCACACTCGGCCCAAGGGGTTGTGTATGCGCTGGATGAAATCCGGAAAGTCGACCAGAACCTGACGCCGGTCGTGCGGCAAATGACCTCCGGCTTCAACCCGCTCACCGCCGGCGCGGACAAGACCGAGGCGCGGCGCCTGCTGGGGCAGGAACCGGAGCCGGTCGACGATACGCCGATTTGGCAGCGTGCCTGGTTTCAAGTCGCCGTGCTGGTCGCCTTGGTCGCGTTGATCGTGTGGGGGGCATGGCCGCCCAGCAACCGGTCGTTGTGGGATCGAGGCGCTCGCCTGGCGAACTCGTCCGAACTGAGCGAGTTGTTGCGGGCTGCCGAGTACTTCGATCGGATCGTTGAACGCGGCGGGCCTGACCCGCTGGTCGACCAGGCTCGGAACGAGCTGCTGGTGACGCGCGGCCGAATCTTGATGACGCGAGTTCAATCGGGGTATATCGGCTTAGAACCCAAAACGCGGGCGTTCGCTGAGGCCTTTGACGCAGAACGGAGCGGCGATTGGGACCAGGCGGAGAAGAAGTACCGGCATTTGATCGAACAGGTCGGCAACGAGCCGGGGACTCGACACTTTGCGGTCGAAGCCGAAAAACGAATCGCTGCGATCGCGGTTCAACGCCAGATGACCCCTTCTCCGGCGCCGCCCGACACGGCAAAATCAAGTGACGTCACCGCGAGCCCCTCCGACGCTGCGGCAGACGAGTCCCCGGAACATCCATGACGCCGATGTCGCAAACTCAACTTGCTAACTGCCCGCTCTGCAATCGACAGCTGTCGTTGCCCGAGGATCTGGACGGCGAGGATATCGTCCGCTGCCCGCTCTGTCGCCGGGAATTCGCCGCCAAGAACCTGATCCCGGTCGTTCCCCAAGTCGAAATTGTCCGCAAAGACCGGCGGTCGGATTCGCCGGTTCCTCGCCCGCAAGCGACCGGAGGCGGCTCCGCCTCGCCGGCTTCCCACACGTCGATCGCGGACGGCGGCGCCTCGCG
>JBGSLW010000104.1:0-12378 GCA_041740495.1 Pirellulaceae bacterium | reverse complement strand
GGCGCGAGCTGCGTTTGTCCGGCCGCCGAACTCGCTATTCCTCCGAGCCACCCGAGCACGAACGCGGAGCACCCACCCAGCCCGCGGAACGACACGATCCAGGCCGCCACGCAGTCGTCCGCGCGAAAAAGTCGCGGTCGATCGAATCGTCGAGTGAGCAATAGCGAACGCGCCATATCCAACGTATATCTTTCAAGTCACAGAAAGGAAGGGCTTCACCCGTACCACGGCTTTGTAAGCCGTGTCCTAGGTGCACGGTTTCGTTCGTCTACAGATTCACCACCTTCCGTCGCACCACCTTCAATCGCACCACCTTCCGTCGAATCGCCCCCGTTGTAACACCTTCCGTTGTACCACGGCTTTGTAAGCCGTGACCGTGAACCCCCCAATCGCAACTCTCTGTTCACACGCCCGGCCTACAAGGCCAGGCTACCCCCCTGTCGCACCACCCCCCGTCGCACCACCGTCCGTTGTCCCGCGGCTTTGGAGAACTGACCGTTCACGCCTATAATTAGGCAGCAATGGTGGGCCGCCAGCCACCGACTTCGCGAAAACACTCGGCGCACATGCCGGTTTCATTCGCGCAGAGCCTTTTTTCTTGATGGAAACCAGCGTCTTATGAACAACGAAGCCAATTCTAACGCGGAGTCCCCGTTTTCCAAAATACCGGATGCGATCGAGGCGATAAAGCGCGGCGATGTCGTGATTGTGGTCGACGACGAAGATCGTGAAAACGAAGGGGACTTCATCTGCGCAGCCGAACTGGCGACCCCCGCCACGATCAACCTGGTGTTGAGCGGCCGAGGGGATTTCTGCATGCCGATCCTGCCGGAGACCGCCAAACGATTGCAGCTGCAGCCATTGGTCGAGCACAACACGGCGCCGCTGCGGACCGCCTTCATGACGCCGCTCGACCATAAGACGGCCAAAACCGGGATCACCGCGGACGAGCGAGCGACCTGCGTGAGGGCGATCGCCGATCCGTCCAGCCGCGCCGACGACTTCGTCCGCCCCGGCCATGTGCATTTGCTCTTGGCCAAAGAGGGAGGGGTGTTGCGCCGCGCCGGGCATACCGAAGCCGCCGTCGATCTCGCGCGGATGGCGGGACTGCAGCCCGCCGGCGTCCTCTGCGAAATCCTCGATGACGACGGCGACCGCGCCACGCGCGATACCTTGGTTCGGATCGCTCGAAAGCACCAATTGCATATCATCACGATCGAAGACTTGCTCGCGTTTCGCCAGGCCAACGAACAACTGGTATCGATCAGCGCCGTCGCCGACTTGCCCACCCGATACGGCCTGTTTCGCGTCCACGCCTTTGACGTGAAATACGAAGATCAACAGCCGATCGCCCTGGTCATGGGGGATGTGGCGCATGGCGAACGTCCGCCCCTGGTGCGGATGCACTCCAGTTGCGTGACGGGGGACTTGTTGGAGTCGCTTCGCTGCGATTGCGGAGACCAGTTGCGACTGGCGCTGGAAATGCTCGGCGCGGAAGGTTGCGGCGTGCTGGTCTACCTCCCCCAAGAAGGACGCGGCATCGGGCTGCGAGAAAAAATCAAAGCCTACCAACTGCAGGACAGCGGACTGGACACCGTCGAAGCCAACCATGCCTTGGGCTTCAAAGCCGATATGCGAGACTATGGCGTGGGAATCCAGGTGCTCAAGGCCCTGGGGCTGAGGGAAATTCGCTTGCTTACCAACAACCCGAAGAAGGCCGAGGCCTTCAACTTGAGGGGATTCAATTTGCAGGTGGTCGACCAGATCCCGCTCGTCCCCCCCGTCCACAGCTACAATTTCCAGTACCTCAGCACCAAACGGGATAAATTAGGCCATCTGCTCCCAGAGGAATTGCTGGTCAAACCGGCCAGCCCATCCCGTGAAAATTGACCGGTCCTTGGCGAATCGCAAGGAATCTGCTACATTTTTCCTTCCCTAAATTACCCGCGGAATGATCAACGATGAAAGACGGCATCCATCCCAATTACCGGCCGGTCGTGTTCAAAGACAAAACGGCCGATTTCGCTGTGTTGACTCGATCGACCATCACCAGCAAGGAAACGATCCGCTGGGAAGACGGCAACGAGTACCCTGTCGTCTACGTCGATATCTCTTCGGCATCGCACCCTTTCTACACGGGCCGACAACAATTCGTCGACACGATGGGTCGCGTCGAGAAATTCCGCAAGAAGTTCGGCGACTCGTATAAGAAGAGCGACAAGAAGTAACGCAGAACAGTTGTCTCAACTGTTCCGCTACGTAGTACGCTCGTGCACGCCACCGGCTGACGGCTCAACGACGTTCTTTTGCATGAGCGCTGCTTTCTATGAGCGCTGCATAGAGCCCGGCCGTGGCAACGGTGTTTGCGCAGCGAAAGCAAGAGAGCAATTGAGGACAATTGCTCTACTCTGCAAGACTATACGCGGAGGCTGACCTTGCCGCCGACCGCATCGATCTCGTTCGACTTCTCGGCGGATTGAATTGCCGGTGGAGCGTAGAACGAGAAATCCAGTCCCGCCGACAAGCTGCTCGGCTCTTGGCGACTTGCGGATGCCGTCCCCGGTAACTCCGGCAAAGCACCGGCGAGTTTGAGCGGGATCTCGCCGAGTGTGTTTCCGCGCTGGGTGTCGGCCTGCAGGCCATCGGCAGCGGATCCTCCCGCCCAAATTGGCCCGCCCCCTCCGCCCGAACTCGGGGAGATCTCCATGGCGACGATAGCGACAAAACTATCCGAACCACCAAGATCCTGGAAGAAGATCGTCAGTTCGCCGTCGATCACATCGGCCGTGTAGTTGACTCGTCGCGTCTGGCCGGCTGTCGTCGACACAAATCCACGATAGGTGCCTTCGATAAACACGCCCATCAGATCGCGCTCAAACAACGGATCGCCGTACGTGACGGAGACGCGGTACGATCCCACCGGAACCTTCGCGGAAAACGTCCCGGATTCGACCAGGTTGAGGTCGCGATTCAGGGCCGAACCGACGCCGCGATCGACCGCGGTCAAGCCGACCGCGTCGTTTCGCCAGCCGTAGCCGAGCTGTGCAGAATAGGCCGTGGCATTGATGGCGGTATAGCCGTTGGCGACGGGAGATCCGGCCGCGCCGAAATCGAACTGTTGACGGTTGACCTCTTCGAGTTCCAAACCGACCAGGGCGACGAACGAATCCGCTCCCCCCAGGTCCTTCAAGGCCACGGTCAAGCGACCGTCGGTGACTGTGACTCGGAAAATTCGAGTCGCAATTTCGCCGGGCGCCGTGTCCACCACATCCCGCAGAGCGCCTTCCAGGTAAAGCCCCATGTCGTCGCGAGCGATCAGCGTATCGCCGACGTACATCGTCACGTCGTAGACGCCGTTCGGGACATCGACCAGAAAAGTCTTCTTGGCCGCGAACACGAAATCTTGCGACAACGCGGTACCGTCCAGCCGCATCAGCGCCCGCAGCTTGGTGAGATCCGCTTGCCAACCATACCCGTCGGTCGGGTTGTACACGTCGGTGGAGACGGCCGTGAAGCCATTCGCCACCGGTTGGATCGGCAGCGGCCAGCCAAAGTCAAATCGCCGCGGGGCAAAGTTGGCGTTGAAGATCGTGATCGACCAGCTGTTGATCGTCCCACCCGCGTTGGCGTTGTTGACGACTTCCAATTTCCAATTTCCGTTGGCGGGGATCCCATCCATCAGGGAAAGCAATTCCTGCGGCCGAAAGGTACCGGTGAAGGGCGCCGCGCCCGTGGCGATCGCCGGCCACGGATTCCCCATGGCGTCGTTGTCGTCGTCGAAGTTGGTGCCGATGAAATTCTGCCCGTTCCCGACATTCCCCGCCAACAACACCCGTTGGTCGTTCGGGCCGATCAACGTCAGCCGCAGCGAACTGGTATTGGGCTGCGTGATATTCAAGTTGATATTGATGTCCGCCACGCTGAACACATCCGGCACGGCAATGGTCGAGACGACCGTCGAATTCCCCGGGATGGCAACGGCCGCCGCCGAGGTGTACGTGACCGAACCCACGAATGTATCGCCGCCGCTGATGGTGGCGGTGTCGGTCACTTCGCCCGATTGGCCGTTGCCGACGTCGTCGTCGAAGTACGTCACGGTGATCGTATCCCCACCGCGAACGTGCATCGTCCCGTCGTCGAAAAAGATCGGGGCCCGCGCCAAGTCGATACTCCCGCGGAAGTTCGCCGGACTCACTTCGGTCAAAGTCACCGTTTCGATGTCCCCACCGTTGGATTCGATCTGCACGTCGACCGAACCGGTATTGATCAAGTCCGTTTCGAACAGGTTCACGACCACCGTGCCGGCGCCACCGCCGCCACCAATCGTATAGGAATCCCGGCTGAAATCCAGCTGACCATTGGACAGGGTCGGTTCCTCGAAATCTTCGATCACGGTCCGCGACCGGCTGCCACCGTCCTGCGCGTTGATCCCCATCCCGCGACGGGCGAACGCGGCCCAAATCGCCCGTTGGTTCTCCCCGCCGTACCGCAACTGGTCCGCCAGCAAGATCGCGTTGCGCGCTTCCAGGAAGGAGGGATTCGACGGCTGCAGCTTCATCCCGTCCATCACCAACTGCAGGGCGATGTTGTTGCCGCCATCCCCGTTGTAAATGTCCGAGTCAAATCCATGACCCGCAAATCCGGGACTGCCCGGTTGACCTTGGCGGCCGTTGATCAGAAGCCAGTTGAGATCCCAGAGGGCCGACGCCCAAATTTCGCCGGCGTCGTGCGACTCCTGGCTTGCGTTGTACGCGGCAAACGTATGCGGATCGATGTTCAAATTGAAGCTATAAAACACCCTGCGAATCCCAGGGGTAAGAATCAAATCGTCTCCCAGCACCCAGTTCCCCAACGGATACGCGTCGTTGGCGCGATCCGACGCCGTTTGATTGATCATCAATGCATAGAAGTCGCTCCAGCCTTCGCCCATCGCCAAGCTCTGGACATCTTCCAACGCATCCGCATTCGATGGCCCGCCCGTCAGCCGATTGGAAACCCCATGTCCAAACTCGTGGACAATAATGGTGTTCTCAAAGCTGCTGTCGCGCCGTGGCAGCGTGAAGGTCCACTCGAGCATCGACATTTGAGGGTTCTGACCGTCGGGCGGTGTCGCGAAAAATGCGTTGTCGCGCATACCCAACCGCGCTCCGTATTGGGCGTCCGCCTGAACGGCATCGTTCCCCACACCGCCGTTGCCGTAGTTGTTGAACTGGAAGTTTCCAGCGGATTCATCGAACCCGTATTGATAATGGATGTCGTGCAGCAAGTTGTTCCAATAGAACAAATTGGTCGTCACCGCATCGGCACTGGAAACCGGATTGGCCCCAAAGTTGTACGTCCCAAAGAACTCGAGGTTGACCCCGCCCTGCGAGCGAAATCCGTTCCCGGCATCCGTGGCAAAGCGATCGATCTGGGCGTACACGTTGTTTCCGCTGGTATCGAACCGATCGATCCCAGGAATCCCATCCATGTCGTGCCACCCATACGGCGAGACAATTCGATCGTTCGGGTCGACCACCAACGACTGACTACCGAACAACGGGCTATCGATCGGTCGGTCCAGCACGTTGTAGACCGCGTGGTCGATCCAGTTGGATTCCAACAACAGACTGCCGTCGGTCGCGCTAAAACTGGAGTTGTACCAAGCCTCGCCGTGCGGGCGGCGAATCTCGAACGTCCACGCCAGCTCCAGCCCCCCTTCCACCGGAACATAATCCAACCGGTAGTTGATGTTCTGCACGGCGACGTCGCCCGGGGTCATCTGCCCACTGCGCTCGACCCCGGTCGAACTGGAAATCACCATCGGCGACTTTTCCGAGTTCCAGCCATACTGCGAAATGACGCGCCCCAAAGCATCGGCTGCGCTCAGCTTCGGCACCACGGAATATTGGTCGTCCCAGACGCCGGACACAAAGCGATTGCCCGCACTGACGACTTCGCCATCCAATCGCACGTTGACATTGAAGTTCGCGTTGCGAACTTCCAGGCCATTGTGCCGTTGCCGCAAATAGATGTGGCTGATGTCCAGCCCTTTCGTGGTGTATTGGTCGGTCACCACGAATTCGTTCAAGTCCTGCGGAACCAACCCGTAATCGGCCGCGTGGGTCCGCAAATAGTCGACTGCCGTGTCCACCAATTGGGCGTTGCTCAGTACGACGCTCGACAGCATCTGCCGCGATTCGAGCTGTTCAATTTCTAACGGATTCGCATCCACGGCGTGAGGTGCCTTGCTCCGATTGGTCTGAATCGGGTTCGAACGTTGCCGATGGGAGCGGCCAGAAGGGGTGGACCCAGGAGAGGTGAACATGGCGAGCCTTTCGCTAATTATCAAAAATGCGTTCGTTGCACCGAGGTCGAGTCGGGGATAGATAAGTAAATCGACTCCCTCGCGGCAGGCCGAACAGATCGATTGCAATCCGTCGAATTGAAGTTTTAATTTAATCCGGCCCCGCCAATTTCTAAAGAGAATTTGGGCTGATTGTACCCAAAATTCGCAGTTTTCCGGGTCCCAGACCGCCTCCGAGCCGCTCGCTTTGTCCCGGTCCAAGCGACTTGAGATACCCAGTCACCCGCCGCGTTCCAACGCGGATCGGCCCGCGAAAATGGGGAAATTGCGGACTTTTTGCCGGCTCGGTCGATTCCGCCGCCGCCGCCGGAGAACCGTTGCGACAACGGTTCCACTCTCCCAACGTAGAGCAATTGTCCTCAATTGCTCTTCTTCCAGCTCACCCAGCTGCAACGAACCGTCGAGACAACGGTTCTTCATGGTCAGCTGCGCGTCTTACCAACCGCTACCACCGGCCGCCGATTCATCAGCCAGAGCAAAATTGGACAGGCGATGAAGATCGTGCTGTACGTTCCGGAGATAATCCCCACCATCAGGGCAAAGCAAAACGCATGGATCGATTCACCCCCTAAAAAGTACAAAATCACGATGACCAGCAACGTCGTACCGGCCGTCAGAATGGTCCGGCTGAGCGTCTGACTGATCGCGACGTTCATCATCTCCGCAGTAAACTCAGTCCGCTTCCCTCGCACTTCGCGGATCCGATCGAAAATCACGATCGTGTCGTTGAGCGAGTAGCCGATCAACGTCAGAAACGCGGCGATCACCGGAAGACTGATACGAAAGTTCTCTACCTGCAGGAACCCGAGCGCCGGGGCAAGGTAATAGCTGAGCGCAATTGCACCCAACGTCACCAGGACGTCGTGGACCAATGCCACGACCGCGGCCAAACCGAATTCGACGTTCTGAAAGCGGAACCAGATATAGGCGATCACGACCAAGAGGCTTCCGAGCATCGCCCCGAGCGCCTGAAACTGGGTGCGGGATGCGATCTGCCCCCCCACCCCGCTAATCGTTTGGAAATACGGCTTGCCGTCGTTGTCCGCCTTGAGCCGATCCAGAACGACCTGGCCATCCGCTTCCCGTGGGACGACAATCGAAACCGTCCAATTTCCCGACTTCTTCCCTTGATCCTCCGAATCGATCCCTTCGGCGGACACCGTGATATCGTTGGGGTCGAGCGTCAACTGATTGGTCGCTTCGGCGGTCGTTACCAATTTATCGATCAACGACCTGCGGGCGACTGGCGGATGGAACGTTACCGCGGCCGTCACGCGGTAGCGGCCGACGGTCGCCGGAGGGGCCTGGCCCGCTGGCGCTGGCGGCGGGTCTTGTTTCAACATATCGTCCAATCCTGCCGGCGCGTCCTCCTGGGGAGCCGCCGAGGGAACCGCGGCGTCCTCTTGCTTTTCCGCCCCCGTTTCCGCAGGTTTCTCCTGTGCCTGAGCGGGAGGATTCGTCGGAGAATCCTGAGTTGAAGTATCCTGAGTTCCAGCCGGAGCGGTCTCGGACGACGGGGGCTCGTTCGGCGGACCTTCGGCCGGCTTACCCGTTTCATCGGGCTCCTGCCGGCGGTCGGTTCCGAACGCTACGTCGCCGGAGTGGCCCAACGAACTTCCGATCAAGGCGATGGGGAGGGACCGTGACAACGGCAGCCAGGCCCATGCCAGACGATCCAGCGAATTCGGGGCGCCGGTCGAACGACCTACCTGCTTCTCCCCCGGCGACGCATCGGTTGATTTTCCAACGTCGGAATTCGTGGGCGGCGTCCCCCCGGCGGGTGCGGTTTCCACTTTGTCGATCGTGATCTTTCCCACATCGACGTCGGTCTGCATCAGCTTGTCGCCGAAAATCTCGCCCAAAGCTTGTTCGATTTGAGCGTACGGCGCGGGGCCGTCCCCTTCCCAGACCGGGATATTGCTATCGACTTTAAACGACCGATCCGGGAACTCGTCCGAGTTGATTTTCGAAACAGAGAATTCAACCGGCTCGTCCAGAATCATGCCCTGGTAGTCGCCGACCAGTCGGCGGAACTCGTCGATATTCATCGTGACGTTTTCCGCCAGGACCACGCGGGCGGTCGATCCGCCGCGCAAGTCGTTATCGAGCACCCGTTTCCCTCGAGCGACCGTGGCGAACAGGCCGATGGCGATCAACACCAGCGAGATCGCGTAGAACACCCGCCGGCGGGAGACGAAGTCGATCACCCCCGAAGGGAAGAGCTTCAACATCTTGAGCGACTTGATCCAATGCATTCGCTCCGCCAATTCAAAGAACACGCGCGAACAAAAGATCGCAGTGAACATACTGGTGCAAATTCCCAGACTCAAAGTGACGGCGAATCCCTTGAGTTGTTCCGAGCCGAACAAATACAGAAAAAACGCGGTGAACAACGTGGTGACGTTGCCGTCGATGATCGCCGACAGGGCCCGATCGAATCCGTTGCGGATCACCATGCGCAGGGCCGAGCCCTTTTCCATTTCTTCGCGCATCCGCTCGAAGATCAGCACATTCGCATCGACCGACATCCCCACGGTCAACACCAGGCCGGCGATCCCCGTCATCGTCAGCGGCTGCTTGATCAACATGACAAAGAACAAGATCAGCAGCAGGTTGAAGAGCAACGCGCAGCAGGCGACGATTCCCGCGAACCGGTAATACCACACCATAAAGATGCCGATCAAGACAAACGAGAGGGCGAACGAAAAGATGCCTTTGCGTTTCAAATCCTCGCCGATCGTCGACTCGACGTAGTCCTGGCTGATCGGCTGCTCGTGGAGGGCGACTTCCAAACGCCCCGCGCGGAGGTTGATCACCAGGTCTTCCACTTCCTCGTCGGTGAAGCGGCCCTCGATGATCCCCTGCGAAGTGATCGTGCTGTTGATTTCCGGGGCGCTCAGCAGTTTGCCGTCGCTGATGATCGCCAGCTGCTTGGCTTGATCGTTGACGCGTTGGTTGCGCGAGGTGAGCGCACCCATCCGCACGCGCCCCTCCTTGGTCATTTCAAAATGAACGGCCGGCCCCCCCCGTTCGTCCAAAGTATTCCGGGCCGAGGCGATGTGTTTCCCCTCGACGTTCAAGCGATCGTCGGGAGACTCCGGTTCGACGCAGAGGACTTCGATCCGCCGCGCGTTGTTTTGTTCGGCCCAGCGGGCAAAATTGACCGGCGAGTCCGCAAAAATCGCCGGCTCGATCAACTGCTTGGTAGTTCCGTTGCGGACCACGTTGGTGTTCGAGGGACTGAAACGAAACGGCAGAACGCCGCCTTGAGGCTTCTCTTCGCGACCCAGTTCGTACCAGCGGCCGATGATCTTGCCGCTGAGATTATCGTTGGGATTGTCCGGCGAAGCCTCCCGCACCACCGCGTCGTTGATCCCGGCGGCGACCAATTGCCGTCCGCGGGAAATCAACCGATTGTGATAGCGCTCGTCGGCCAAAATGCGGAACTGCAGATGCCCGGCTTGGGTCAGTCGCTTCCAGATCCGCTGGGCTTCGTCGATCGTCACGTCCGGAATCGTGACCTCGATCTTGTCGGTCCCCAGCGGCCGGATCAGGATCTCTTGAGTCCCCGAGGGGTCGACCCGAGCGACCATCCGCGGGATCTGGCTGGCGATATCGACTTGCTCTCCGCTTTCATCTTTTTTCAATTGGCCGATGATCGTGATGCCACCGCGCAGGTCGACCCCGAATTTGGGAGGCCACTTGAGGGTGACCACGATCGCGGCAATGCCAAGCGCCGAAAAGATCAGCCAGAGACGCCAGCCGTGATGCTCCTGCGTCCGAGCCGCCCGACTGATCGCCTGGGCCAGAAAATAAGCCGCCACCACCACGATCAGCACAAATAGCAACATCACCCACGGCTGTTGATACCACGCCAGTGGGTCGACTTGAGCGAGCGAGAAGATGTCCAACATCGAATGCAATTCCTCAATTGACTATTGCGTCAGCACCACGGAGCCTTCACCCCCGCACGCAGGTCGTGCCGTAAATTGTCGCCGAGATAACGCAGGTGAACGAAGCGGACTCCGAGTTCAACTCTCCGAACTCTTTTCGCCGTTTTCCGTTATCACGCGTGCGATCGACGACTTGAGAATGACCAGTTTCGTATTGTTGGATTCGTCGACCCGGACGGTCACTTGGTCGGAATCTGGACTGGCATTGACGATGACGCCGATAATCCCTCCGGCGGTGACCACTCGATCATTCTTCTTGAGGTTGGTCAGCATCTCCTTGGTGCGTGCCTGCTCCTTCCCTTGCGGCTTGGTCATCATCATCAAATAGACCAGCATCAAGGGCAACAACCCCATCAACAGGCAATTCCACCCGCCGAACGGGCCGCCTTGGGGCGCAGCACCCCCGCCTCCCTCCGGCGCCGCCTGAGGGGCAAGTTGTGCTATCAAGTGCACAAGTGTACACCAATCAAACATCCGACCTAATTCCCTCGTTGTTGTCGATCGCAGCGGATATGATAGGATTCCGCCGAAATTTCAACAAGGGCACGTGCCCGACCCCTCGAGGAGATCTCCCGCGAGCCAGCCGCTTCGTTTGGCTGCGGCGAACTCAAGGAAACGGTCGGCCGCGATCGCTTCCCGCGCCTCGGCCAGCAACTTCTGGTAATAGGCCAGGTTGTGGAACGAGAGCAGGATGGGGCCCAACATCTCGTCCGCCATGAACAAATGCCGCAAATAGCCCCGGCTGAATTGCGCATACGGCGTCGCCATCGTGGGATCCAAGGGGCGGGGGTCGACGCGGTGCACTTGATTCCGCAGCCGCAGCGGACCCCGTTCCGTAAACGCCAAGGCGTTTCTTCCGTTCCGCGTCGGCATCACGCAATCGAACATGTCGACCCCGCGTTCGATCGCCGCCAGCAGGTCTTCGGGACGGCCGACTCCCATCAAGTACCGCGGCTTGTCCGCGGGCAAATGCGGAATCGTCGCGGCAATCGTTTCGTACATCGCCACAGGTTCTTCTCCCACACTCAACCCCCCGATCGCGTAGCCGAAGAAATCGAGTTCGCGGAGCCCCTGGGCGCACGTGGCGCGGACTTGAGCATCGAGCCCTCCTTGCACGATCCCGAACTGGACCTGGTCGCTGCGGGAAGCTGCCTGACGGCAACGTCGCGCCCACCGGACGGTGCGCGCCGCGGCCTCTTCGATGGCAGCCGTCGTGGCCGGTAGGCCCAGCACATGGTCTAGGACCATCGCTATATCGCTCCCCAATTCTTCCTGGATCTGGATCGCCCGCTCCGGAGTCAGCTCCACCAGGCTGCCGTCGACATGCGAGCGGAACCGCGCGCCCTGCTCGTCGATTTTGGTCAACTGAGCCAAACTGAAGATTTGAAAACCACCGCTGTCGGTAAGGATCGGACCGGACCACCCGGCGAACACATGCAACCCCCCCAGCGTTTGGACGATCTGGCTCCCGGGACGCAGGGCCAGGTGATAGGTGTTCGCCAAGATCATCTGCGCGCCGGTTTCCGCCACCATCTGCGGCGTCAGTCCTTTGACGGTTCCCAATGTTCCGACCGGCATGAACGCGGGCAGGTCGACCGTCCCCCGCGGGGTCGTCAAACGCCCGAGTCGGGCCCCGCACTGCGAGTCGATGTGCAGCAGCTCGAAGCGAAAACCCGATCGATTCATGCCGTCCGCCGTTCGGCCAGCGAGGAGCCGGCGCCCCATCTCTCACGCGTCGATTCCGTCCTTCCCAGCTCGCCGCGGAGCGCATATTGCAACTCGAACAATTCGAACGGCTGAGCCACCACCGCCAGGCGCGCGCCACACTTGCGGCGGAGCCAATCGACTTCACTCCCCCGCGGAAAATTGAGCAAGACCACAATGCGTTGCAGCCGGCGGAAACGCCGCATTTGCTCGACCGTTTGCCGCAGCCAGGGATCGAGCGAGTTGCCGGCAACCAGCGCCACATTGATCGTCGTTTCCGCGAAGGTGTTCGACAATTCGGGCATGTCCACCACTTCGACCTGATGCCCCATCTGTCCCACCACCTCCCCCAGCGTCGCCAGGCGCTGCGCGTTT
>JBGSLW010000103.1:0-22841 GCA_041740495.1 Pirellulaceae bacterium | reverse complement strand
TGTATTGGTGTACGTGTGTACAGTATTGCGGAGGTCGCGACGCGGAGCGTCGCGCCACTCTGGGAGCCGCAGGCCAAGCGATGCAAGAGTTCGACGCCATGTGCGGGGAGAGATGTGCATCATGCAGCTCCAGAAAAAAAGTGTCGAGGTTGTTCGGAAGGCTAGTGCAGGCCGACTGGGGAGTCAACTAGGGACCGAGCGCACGATCCAGCGGTGCGTATTTGGTACGACTCAGGCTTCGAAGTTTCCGCTGGAGGTTTTTTCGTTTGGGAAGTTGTTGGGCAATCCAGCTATTGGTCCAGGAACTGAGGCTCGACGCCGAAGACACCCGCCAACTCCAGCAGGAGCCGCTCGGCCAGACCCAGTTCGGCCCGCGCTTGCAAGACTTCTCGGGCCCTGCCGGGATAGTCGGTGATCAGGCCGTCCACGCCTCGCCCGATCATCAGCGACATCGAGACCGGGTCATTCACCGTCCAGACCAGCACCTGCTTCCCGCGGCGGTGCGCTGTGCGGACGAAACGCCGCGCAGCCATCCCCGCTTGGACTGCCAGGAAGTCCGCGGGAGTTTCCCAGATATTGCCCGCCACCATCGGGGTCAGCCAGCCGACTTGCGCGGCCGGATCCAACGATTTCATCTGCGCTACTGCGTCGCGCTCCAGCGACATGTAGACGACGTGCGATTCCATCTCCGCCTCCCGGACCAGTTGCAGCACTTTCGCGGCGAGTTGTTTCTCTAGCTCCGGCGCTTTGTTGTAGTATTTCAATTCGATATTCAGTCGCGCTGTCTGAGCCTTACAAAGTGCCAACACGGCCTGCAACGTGGGGACTCGTTCCTGGCGAAAGTCCGCGTGGAAGTGGCTGCCCACATCGACATCGGCCAAGTCCGCCTCGGAAATGCTCCAGATCGTCCGCGGATCGCCCCCCACCTTCTTCAGGTCGCTGTCGTGGAGTACGACCACTTTGCCGTCCGCGGTTTGCTGCACGTCGATTTCGATCCAATCCGCCTGCTGGTCGATCGCGGCCTGTACCGCGGCCAGCGTGTTTTCCGGCGCGTTCCCCGCCGCACCGCGGTGCGCGACGACCTCCGCCCGGTCCTCCAGATGCACCGTCTGGAGCGCCAAGCCCCCGACGGTCGCCGCGACCAGGACGCTTCCGCAGGCGATCCAAGCCATTCGCCGCGTGTTCAACCGCAGCGCATTTTCCCCTTCCCCCTGCATCGCCCGGATCTGGTCCAAATCGACTTGGTGAGCCTGCCCGTACTGGCGATACATGTGGGCCAACACCACGGAGAAGCTGATACTTGCCAACATCTCGGTCATCCAATTGACCACCAGCCACAGCGTCAAAGCGGCTCCGGTCACCGCCAGCAACAACCACAGCGAACGAGCCGACCAAGGGATCGTGGCTTGTGCCAGTCTGGTCACGCCGCCCAGGACGATCGCCGAGAGCAAGGCATTGCCGGCGAACCAAAGCACGACCGCTGCGGCGATCTTCCGCCGGTGGCCGCGCGACCGCGCCACACTTTCCCGCAAAGCGCGGCGCGGTCCCATGTGTTCCAACACGATCAGCGGGAGCGCGAAAAACCACCCGCTCGCCAAGCGAATGAAGACGGCGGCCAATCCTGCACCGATCAGGCTGGCCAGGCCCAGGGCATACCAAAACTCGGTGGGTCGCGAACGGAGGTAAAAGTTGATGTCGTACTTCGACAGCAACCAACCATAGACAATCCCCAAAGCGGCCAGAAACGGGGCCGCCAGCAGCAGTCCCCACCCGACCATTTGGGCGGTCGCCTGCAGAACCGCCGGCGCCTTGCGGGCGGCCAACCGCAACGCCGGCAGGATCCGCGGATTCAGTTTAAAGGTCGCCGCGACCAAGATTCCCAACAACGCGGCCTGCTCGAGTGCCACGATGGTCAGCCACAACGCTCCGGTCGCCAGGGCGGCGCCCCAGCCGATTGGACCGAGGAAAAAATAGAGGAACTCCATTCCTGCGATCGAACTCCGCCCGGCCAACGCCAGAACGATTCGGAACAGCAATCCGATCAGCGGCGTCAACAGGACGAACGCCAGGAGCTTGAACAACAAGTCGGCAGCCAGCAACTGCCGATAGCACCGGCGAATCACTTGCCAAGCTGAATTCCGTGCACGACGCTTTGCTCCGGAGGATCCCATCGCCGGTCAGATCTCCAGGATATCGTGGTCGGACGGCAGGATCAGTTCAGCGAACAATTTCTGGGCGGCGGGCAGATTGAGTTCCGCTCCGGTGGGATCGAGCGGGCTGACGTGCACCAGCGCCAGCCGCCGGACCTGGGCCCGCTGGGCCAAACGAACCACCTGGCCGATGCAACTGTGGCCTGTCTTTTCGGCCAAGGCCTCCTGGCCGTCCGGGAAGTAACATTCGTGGACCAGCAAATCGACGCCGCGAATCGGCAACGCGTAGTCGACATTGTCCCCGGCGGTTGTGTCGGTTACGTAGGCCAGCGATCGGCCTCCGGCTTCGATTCGATAGCCCACGGCGCCCCCGGGATGTCGCAACGGAAAGTGCCGCACCTCCACCCCTCCAGGAAATTCCCGTGCGCCGGTGGAATCCAGCGAGACGAATCGCAGGGGCGGCGGCGCCGGAAATAAAGGTGTCGCGAACAAATGTTCCTGCACGGCGCGGATCGCCGCCGGAGTCGCATGCACCGTGAATTCCCGGTCCGGATTCTGTGCGAGCAAATCCCAGATGTAGGTCAGGCCGATCGTATGATCCAGGTGCGCGTGCGTCAGCAGCACGTCGACTTGCGAAGTTTCCAGCAGGGGGCCGACGCGAAAAAACCCAGTCCCCGCGTCCAGCACCAGTCCCAACTCGGGGAGCATCAAACACGCGGTGTGCCGCGACTCGTTGGGATGGTAGCCGGTGGTTCCCAGGAAATGGAGTTGCATGGCGCCGCCGCACCGGGGATCGCTAGCCGTCTAATTCTTTTGCGAGGCCAAGTTCCCCTGGCGGAAGGCATTCGCCATCGCCTTGGGAACCTCTGCTTCGGCCAGCACCAGCGAGGCGCGGTTCTTGGAGACGTTGGCGCGCATTTCCTGTTCGAGCGCGATCGCTTCGGCCCGACGTCGCTCTGCGTTGGCGCGCGCGACCCGCGTATCCGCTTCGGCTTGATCGGCCAAGAGGCGGGCTCCGATATTTTCTCCCACATCGATGTCGGCGATGTCGATCGAGACGATCTCAAACGCGGTATGCGCATCGAGACCCCGGTTCAGAACCGCTTTCGAGATGCGATCGGGGTGTTCCAGGACGTCTTGATGCGTCTCCGAGGAACCGATCGACGAAATGATACTCTCGCCCACACGAGCGATGACCGTCTCTTCGGTCGCCCCCCCGATCAGTTGCTCCAGATTGGTGCGAACGGTGACCCGCGCACTGATCTTCAGTTCGACGCCGTCTTTGGCGATCGCGCTCAAGAAATTCTTGCCGCTGCGGGGATCCGGGCAATCGATAACCTTCGGGTAGACGCTGGTCTTCACGGCGTCCAACACATCGCGACCGGCCAGGTCGATCGCCGTGGCGCGGTCAAAGTCCAAATCGATCCCCGCCCGCTGGGCGGCGATGATCGCGTTGATGACTTTCATCACGTCCCCGCCCGCCAGGTAATGGGCTTCCAGCTTTTGCGTGTTGATGCCGGTGCGGCGATTGATGTTGAGTCCCGCCTGAGCCGCCATGATCTTGGCCGTCACGATCGTCTGCGGCCGGACCTTGCGGAAGCCCATCCCCACCAGGCTCAACAACGACACATCCGCGCTCGACATGTACGCCTGAAACCAGAGTTTCCCGTAGGCGATCACCGCCGCGAACAAGATCAGGAAGAACACGACGCCAAACACGACGCCGACCGCGACCAATAAATGCCACCATTCGAGTTGCGTGGGCATGAAAATTCTCCCGCCAGCCAATCGGTTGAGGGCGGTGGTACCGCCAAGTCGCTCCATGATAATGCAGGGCGCCGCCGCGCGATAGATACCGGGCGCCTTCCGGGTGTGCCGACGCCTATCCGGTCATGGCTCGGGAGGCCGACTCAATCCAGCCCCCGCCCAATACCTGGTCGTCGCGATAGAGCACGACGGCCTGACCCGGCGCCACCCCGTATTGCGGTTCGTCAAACACCACCTGCAGCCCCCGGTCCGGCAACGGGGTCGCGATCGCCGGTCGCGCCGGGCTGTTGTAGCGAATCTGCGCCAGGCAAGGGATCGGTGCGGTGGGCGGGTCGATCAACCAGTTTGTATCGCGGGCCAGCAAGCGGATTCGGGCCAAGTCCACTCGGTCTCCCAAGACTACCCGCCGCGTCGCCGGGTCGATCTCGACCACAAAGGCTGGCTCGCCCAACGCAATCCCCAAGCCTTTCCGCTGGCCAATCGTAAACCGCTCGATCCCGTCGTGTCGACCCAACACGGCCCCGGCGGTCGTGACGAACTCTCCGGCGGAAGAATTTCCTCCGCGACGCTGTCGCACGAAGTGGTGGTGTTCCCCCTTGTTGACGAAACAGATCTCTTGGCTGTCCTTCTTGGCCGCGACGTCCAAGCCGATCGACTGGGCCAGTCGGCGAATCTCCGGTTTGAGGTAATCCCCCACGGGCAGCAGCATCCTTCGCAAGTCATCGCGGCGAATGCCGAATAGCACGTACGATTGGTCCTTGCCGCTGTCCCGCCCGGCGAACAGGCCGGGTACTCCCCCATCCGCCCCACTCGACTGCAGCCGAGCATTCGACTCCAGCCGAGCGTAGTGTCCGGTCGCGACGAACTCGGCGTCGACGCTATCGGCATAGTCGAACAACTTCCCGAACTTGATCCAGTTGTTGCATTGGATGCAGGGATTCGGCGTGCGGGCCTGAGAATACTCCGCGACAAAATAATCGATCACGCGGCGGAACTCGGCCTGCAGGTTCAGGGCGTAGAAGGGAATCCCCAGTCGCTCGGCGACGCGGCGGGCGTCCGCGGCATCGGCTGCACTGCAACACCCCTGCCGCCGGTCCCCCTGAGGCTGCACGACGGGGAGCAACGGCGAATGTTCAGCGCGGCCGTCGACGGCGCAGGCCGTCACCGCTTCCTCTCCATGCCGCATGAACACGCCGATCACGTCGTGCCCCTGTTCCAGCAGCAAATGGGCGGCGACGCTGGAGTCCACTCCGCCGGACATCGCTAAGACCACGCGTGACATTTTTTGACTCTGTAACTCCCACCCCGACGCTCGGCTGCCAACCGACTTGTTGACGCAGACCTTTTTCCACAAGGTCGCAGCCGACGGGGGCACTGCAATCATACCGAACCAGACCGGAAAAGCGTATTCCTCTCGTTGGGCCGGGCAACGCGTCGCATAAGTGTTCCCGGGGCGAACAACAGAATGGTGCACTTTGAGGGGGGCAGACCCATTTTTCTGAGTTGGCGTACATTGCAGGTTGCCCTGGCAAACCAAAAAATGCGTCAGACTCCCGGCGCGTGAACGGTTACATGAGTTGCGTCCCCTGTCGCGGGGTTGGATTGAAGGCGCGGTCGCTTCTGAGATAGACTCAATGGGGATTTGCTCGTTCCACTTTGATTTCGAACGGCCGGCACCCGAGCGATAAGAGAATAATGTACCTCGTCCTGAGCACTAGTTTGAATCCGCAAAGTCGTAGTCGGGCGCTGGCGCAGCGGGCGGCGGGGGCGTTGGCAGCGCGTGGTCAGGCGTGCGAGTGGATCGACTTGAGGGACCATCCCCTTCCAACGTGCGATGGCGGTTCCTGCTACGGCGACCCGCGCGTTCGTCAACTGGCGGAGCGGATCGCGGTTGCCCAGGGGATCCTCTTGGCCAGTCCGATCTATAATTACGACATGGGCTCGGCGGCCAAGAATCTGATTGAGGTCACCGGGAAAGCATGGAACGAGAAGATCGTTGGCTTTTTGGCCTCGGCCGGAGGGCAGGGGAGTTGGATGTCGGTGATGGGGATGGCCAACAGCCTGATGTTGGACTTTCGCTGTTTGATCATCCCGCGATTTGTCTACGCGACTGAAGCGATGATGCCGGAGGAGGCACCGTTGGACGAGTTGCTGGCCGAGCGCGTGGAGCGTTTGGTGGGGGAGCTGATCCGGCTGTGCGAAGCGCTGCATCCGGCAACGGCGGGAGCGCCGCCGAGCTGACCAGCTCCTTGGGAATCCGAGGCGCCGGGAGGCACTTGCAACATCCGCTGCGCCCGCAGGTATATTAGCCGGCAGGCGCTAGCCTCGGTTTCTTCGCGCGGCGGAAACCGCGGCAAGCACCGTTCGGCTAATGGAACGGACGATGTCGGGCGTCCAATCGTCGGCCGAAAACCAGCCTTTGACTGAAAAAAGGTACGAGCACGCGGCGCGCTTTTTGAAGTCGCGCGTTTGATACCAGCGCGCGGCGGCAGCAAGCGTGTCGCCAGGGTTTCCGCGGCGTGGCCAGCGACCCATTTGCTCGCGCTTCGTGCTCGTCATGAGCGAAAGGGAGTTTTCTGGACCAAACCTGGCCTGGCGTTGCGAGTTGGGGCGCCAAAAAAAAGCTGAGATTTCCCCGTTCGCTGCGATTATCCCGCTGGACGGCCGTATTACTGGGTGAGCCGACAGCACGCGATACGACTCGCCGAATGGTACCACTGCGACCCATGAGTTGACCGTTGGACCTGGAACAAACCGCCATTTCGACTTCCGGGCTGCCTGTGCCCAGCGACGGAGAGCTCTCCGAGTATTGGGACATGGGGCGGCGCTATGCGCGGAGGTTGGTGGGGTGCGAGGCCGATTGCGACGAGATTGTGCAAGAGGTGTTTTGTCGTTTGTTGGCCCGACCGCGGACGACCGAATCTGCCGGGGGGGCGACGGCGAACGAGCTGTTTTCAGCAGGACCCGCCGGTACCGCTGGGGGGGTGGACGGTCGATGGACCGCGACCTCGTCGACGGGGATGGCGGTCGACAGCACCCGCTGGATCGGTTTGTTCATCAAATCGGTTCGCAACTTGTGCATCGATCGGTTGCGGCAAAGGGCGGTTCGAGCGGCCAGCCCGTTGCCGCCGGAAGGGATCGGCAGAACGGCGCCCCCGCATCCGCTGGACCTGGCCGAGGAGCGCGAGCGACTGGGCCGAGCGATCGCCGAACTGCCGGAACGATGGCGAACGGCGTTGCTGATGCGAGTGGACGAGGAGCTTGGCTACGAGCAAATCGCGGCGCGGATGGAGGCGAGTAAGGCGCAGGTCCGCACATGGATATTTCGGGCTCGACGGCAGCTGCTGCAACAGTTGCAGGTGTAGTCGGTAGGTTGGCGGAAGCGAGAGGAACCTGGGTAACGGCATGGTACAGCACGATTGCGAACGAATTCAGCTGCTGATCAGCGCCCAATTGGACGGCGAACTGGATCGGGCGGAGCAAGATGAGCTGGCGGTCCATCTGCGAGGTTGTCCGGTCTGCCTGGATTTTCGGCGCGCTTGCCGGCAGCTGGCATTCTCCTGCGCGGAGTGGTCGTTGGGTGAACGCGAGTCCGCGGAGGCGTCCCCCGATCCGGTCGCTCAGCCGAATGGGCACGACGTCTGGAAATTGGCGGTGCGGGCCGAGGGTGCGGAGGTTGTCGCGTCCACGACCGCACCTGTCGGTCCAGGGTCGAAATCCACCGGTTCCAAGGCTGCGCCGGCGATTCCTGCGGGAAGCGTCCGGGGCTGGGCCTCTGCGACCTGGATGTGGGCGACCGTCGCGGCCGGGCTGCTGATCGCGGTGTTTGCCTCCGCGGTCTGGCAGTTATGGCATCCGCCGGAGCCGCCGGTGTCGCTCGATCCGCTGCTCGTTCGTTACGCGAGCAATGTCGAGACGCAACAAGATCAGCAATCGACGTTGCGGATCGTGCAGATGGACCTGCGGACGATGCGGCTGGAATTGGATCAGTTGCAGTTGGATCCGGCGGTCCGAGCGCAGCTCGACGAACGGATCGAGTCGCTGTTGGCGAAGACGAATCAGTTGAGAGAATTCCCTATTACCAATCGAGGAGAAAATCGATGAGTTTGCAACGATGGTTTCGCCGTTCGTGGCGAGGTTTGACGTTGGGTGCTGCGGGTTTGGCGTTGGGGTTGCTCCCCGGCGGCCAGGAGGTGGTTGCCCAGGAAGAAGAGTCGAGCGGCGCCCAGCAGGAAGAGCTGGCACGTGAGATCGAACAGATGGCCGAGAAGCTCGGGCAGCACTTCGAAGAATTTGCTGAACAGCACGCGGAAAAAATGGAGCAGTGGGCCGAGAAGTACGGCCAACATATGGAGAAGTGGGGCGCGGAATTCGAACAGAAAATGGAGAAGTGGGCGGCCGAGCACTCGCACGAGTTCGAAAAATGGGCGGACGACTTTGGCCACCAGTGGGAGAAGTGGGGGGAAGAGTTCGCCAAGAACGCCATGCCGCCGGAGGAAATCGAAAAGCTGGTCCGCGAGAACTTGGAGATGCTCAACGAGCTGCCGCTCAAGGATCTGGTGGAAGGGGCGGTCGACTTCAGCATCGAATTGGGTGATATGCAGCTGGCCGGCGAGCATCTGGAAGGCCTGGATGAACTGAAAGGTCTGATCGAATCGGGCGCCGAGATGCAGTTGGAGCTGGCCGAGAAATTGTCCCAAGAAGGCAAATCAGGGGAGGCGGCCGAGGACATCGAAAAGCTGAAACGCTCGATCGGCAAGCTGGAAGAAGGGATGGACGCCAAGCGGAAGAAGATCGAAGATCTGGCTCGGCTCCGGGCCAAGGAGATCGAACAACGGGTCAAAAAGGGTTTGAAGAACAAAGTCAAGCCCGAAGGGGAGGTGGAAATCGAGCGGCGGGCGGACGTCGAAAAGCTGATGCAAAAGGCTATCGAGCAACAGGCCCGAGCTCACACCGTCGAACGGGATCACTCCGAACAAGCGCAACAAGCCGAACGGCTCAGCCGCTTGCTCGATCGAGACCGCGAAGTAATCGACCGCCAAGAGGCGCAAATCATGGAACTTCGCGAACACGTCAAACAACTTCGCCAAGAGTTGGAACGGCTCCATGGCCAAAAGGCGGACGACGACGAGGACGACGATGGCGATGACGAAGCCGACGACGATTCCGATGATGACGACGACGACAACGGCGATGATGATGATGATGATGATGATGATGGCGTTGCGCTAAAGCGTGCCATCGTCTAACCGACGATCTTGTCTCGCAAAACCAGGACGCGATGCGGTGAGTTCCGCATCGCGTTTTTCTTGCGCTGTCTCCCTTGGTGGGAGCCGAGTTTTGCAACCCAACATCGAATGCGCACGGAGCCCTCCCCGGCCGCCTCCTGCGTCCGACCCTCCCGCGGACTTGATGGCATCGTTCATGGACCGCGGGAGGGTGAATTGGACCTGATCGACTCGTGGGTTCACGAGACGGTCGTTGCTAGCGGTGCGTCGATTCGATGCGAACTCTCCGTAGTTCGAACTTGCTTCAGGTTGCGAATTATTGGAAAGTCCCACCCGATTCTCGGAAGGCGAGCCCATTGCGGCGGAAGGGATGCGGAGCGGACCATGACAGCGACCAGTAAGACGGCGGAGTCGATCGAGCGGACCGATTCACGGCCGAGTGGCCAGGACGCGCCCACGGTTCGGCTGCCGACCGATCAGGATGTCGAGATTCTGGTGGAGACCAGGAATCAGATTCGGGGATTGGTGCAGGAAATCACCGCGCTGGTGGATGGCGGCGTCGAGCCCGATGCGTTTTATGCGGGGTACCTGCCGCGGGTGGTCGCTGCTTTGGCGGGCAACGGCGGAGCGCTTTGGCTACTCAACGATCGCCGGCAGCTGGAACAGAAGTACCAGATGCAATGGTCGCAGACGGTTTTGGCGAGCGATCCGGCGGCCGCCCAGCGGCATGCACGCTTGTTGCGCGACGTCTTGGCGGCCGGTGAGTCGACGGTCATTCCGGCCCAATCCGGGACGGCCGGCGCGGCAGGCAACCCAACCGACGACCTGCTGCTGCTGGGAGTCCTGCGTGTCGACCAGACGCCGATTGGGTTGATCGAAGTGTTTCAGCGGAGCGGCGCAGCTGCCACGACGCAGCGCGGGTATTTGCGCTTCATCGAGCAAATGAGCGAGTTGGGGAGTCGGTATCTCCGCAACCGCCGTCTGGAGCGATTGGCAGAACAGCAGGTTGCCTGGCAGCGCCAAGACAAATTCATTCGCGCGGTCCACCGTAGTCTCGACTATCGCGGCACGCTCTTCGCCTTGGCCAATGAAGGACGTCGAGTCGTGGGATGCGATCGCGTCGCTGTCGCGATCTGCACCGGAAATCGCTGTGAAGTCCAAGTCGTCAGCGGCTCGGAAACGTTGGAGCGGCGAGCCGAACAAGTTCAATATCTCTCGCGGTTGGCGGCCGCCGTGGTTCGAATGGGGCGTCCGTTCTGGTATGGCGGGGACTCCACGGAGATTCCCGCGGAGCTGAACAAGGTGCTTCCGCGTTACCTGGAACTCTCCCAAGTCAAATCGTTGGGGATTGTGCCGCTCTGCCGATCGGGAGATGCCGGACCGGTTGGCGGCGCGGAGGACGCGGGGAACGGGCGGCAGCCCGCCGCGGACGACTCGTCCCCGTTCGGGGTGTTGCTGTGTGAGCAGTTGGGTGGCGAGCGATTGAGCGAGGCACAACGCGAACGATGCGAGTGGATCGCAGCGCACGGAGCCGACTCGGTCGCGGCGGCCCGCCAGCACAGTCGCATCTTTCTTTTGCCGTTGTGGACGATGCTGGGCGAATTGAGTACACGGGCCTTTCCCGTGCGGCTGGCGAAATGGATCGTGGCGGTCGGCGTGCTGGCCGCTCTGGTCGGCGGACTTTGCTGGACCCCGGCTTCGTTCACCTTGACGGCCAAAGGGGCGCTGGTCCCGGAGTCGCGCCACGAGATCTTCGCGCCCAGCGACGGAATCCTGGAAGAACTGTTCCTGCCCGCCAATCCAGAAGAAATCGTCGCGCCGAACCAGGTGCTGGCTCGACTCAGTAACAATGACTTGCTGGTGGCGATAGAGGATCTGGAGGGTCAGTATCAACAGTGGACGACGCGCCACCAAAACCTGTCCCATTCCTGGAGCGAACAGAAAAACCTGGTCGACAAACTGCAAGTCGAACGGGACTTGTCGGAGGCGACGGCGATGCTGGAGAGTCTCCAGCGGCAACTGGAGATCAAGCGCCGCGATTTGTCCCAGTTGGAGATCCGGGCTCCCGTTCGCGGCAGGATTGTCAATTGGCAATTGCAGCAGACGCTGTTGCGGCGACCGGTCCGCACCGGACAAAACTTGATGACCATGGTGGCGCCCGAGACGGCGTGGGTCCTGGAGTTGGATTTGCCGGAGCGGCGCGTGGCGCATTTTTTGCGAGCCGCGGCGCAAGACGCCGACCCGCTGCAAGTCCGCTTCACACTGGCTTCGCTGCCCGGCCAGGAACTCGTCGGGACCGTCGTCGAGTGGGACCGCCGGCTGGAAGTCCACACGGAGCAGGGGAATTGCCTGAGGGTCCGAGTCCACTTTGACAAACAAGCGGTTTCAGAAGAGTTGCTCAAAACGGGAACTCGGGCGACGGCCCAGATCGAATGTGGTCAGCGAAGTCTTGGCTACGTCTGGTTCCGCGAACTGATCGAGACCGTGCACGCCGCCTGGTTGATGTGGTTTTGATCGGGGATGCGAAGGGATCGCGTCGAGTTTCGTCGGGAATAGAGGATTTGCAAGGAGGATAGGGATGTTCGGCTCCA
Organism: Pirellulaceae bacterium; assembly: GCA_041740495.1. Taxonomy (GTDB): domain Bacteria; phylum Planctomycetota; class Planctomycetia; order Pirellulales; family Pirellulaceae; genus JANMEB01. The sequence goes on along the minus strand of JBGSLW010000103.1, from coordinate 11,105 downwards.
CTCGGCAACGGTGTTCGATGTCGATAGCTCACGGCAGCGTTGCGGCGGAATTCGCCCGAAGACTGCTGGTGGCAGGACTGATGACGTGGGCGATGGCGGGCGTGACCGCGGGTCAGCAGACGCCGATGCCGAGCGCTTCGAGCGCCGGAGCCGAGCTCAAGCTGCAGCTCTGTTACACCGCGTTGATCGATGATATCGAGATTCCCGCGCGGGAGACCGGTTTACTCCGCGAGTTGTACGTCCGGGAGGGAATGCCGGTGGAAGCGGGGGCCCCCATAGCCTCGATTGACGATTCGATCGTGCAGCGGAAGCGGGAGGAGGCCGAGGCCAAGTTGAAAGCCGCGGACCAACGCGCCAACTCCACCGTGGAATTGGCGTACGCGGAGGCGGAGTTCGCAGTGGCGAGCAGCGAGGAAGCCGCGGGGGAGAAACTCCGGGCCAAAGCGAGCATGTCGTTCAGCGAGTATCAAAAGCTGGCGCTGGAGAAACGCCGGGCCGAACTGCAGATCGAAAAGACGAAAAACGATCTGCTGATCCAGAAGATGAACGCCGACGCGGAGCGAGCGGCACTGGGCTCGATCAGCGATGCGATCGGCCGGCACCAGATCGTTTCGCCGTTGGACGGGAACGTCCACGAGGTATTTCGCCGGCCGGGAGAATGGGTCGAAGCCGGACAATCGATCTGCCGGATCGTGCGGATGAACCGAATTCGCGTCCAAGGTTTTGTGCTGGCCAGCCAATACGACCCCCAGGAACTGTTGGGCAGACAGGCCACGGTCGTGACCGAGCTGGCTCGCGGCCGCCGCGCGACGTTTGGCGGGCAGATCGTCCACGTCGGCTTGGAGAAGACCTCGATCCAGGACGCCAGTTACGTCGTGTGGGCCGAAGTCGACAACCAGGTGGAGAACGGCTATTGGGTCCTGCTTCCCGGCTCGGCCGTGGATCTGACGATTCACTTGGACCGTCCCGCGGTCGCCAACCAACCGGCGGCGGAAGTGCGGTGAGCCTTGCACTGTCGCGTGAGAACTGCGCCGCCTACTCCGGGCAGTAGCATCTACCTATTTAGACCCTGTCCGATTGCCCTCTCCCCCTCTTCGGGGGAGAGGGCAGGGTGAGGGGACCGACCGGTTTTGTGATGGGCTCCACGTCGCCATTCGCTCCGCGACAGTCCGAACGAAGCGTTCTCGCGCGGAGCGAAAGGCGACTTTCGCGCGGAAAACTTTACCTGACCCGCACCAGCGGACTTCCAAATTCGGGAACTCAAGTCGCAGAAGGTTAGGATTCTAACGATTCCAACGAAAATCCCGATAAATGCTCAGGAGACTGAGGAGCTATTCATTCGGGAGTGTGGGTCGTGGTGGGGCAGGGGACCCGTCGAGAAACAACGTCGCCGCGCGGGATTCTCGGCCTGCGGTGGCGTCTCCTAGCGTTGGCCGGCCTGTTGACCTTGACGGCTTGCACAACCACCCGCAGTCGCCCGCTGAATCGCACCGAATCGGACCAGTTGTGCGTGGCCGGACCGGCGACGAAAGGAATTCCAGTCACGATTCGCGTGCCGACGCACGTGGATGTCTGGGTCTACGAGAAAGTCTACTTCCAGCGATTCGACGGGCAGTTGCGACAAGTCCCGCTGCATCGTCCCGTGCGGTGGGTCGACGTCCAAGGCGTCGAGACCAATCGAGTCGTGACCGTCGATTGGAAGCGTCCGTTTTCCGGCTCGCTGGACTACACAGCGGAAATCGGCTCCGACCAGTATTTCGATGCGCTGGGCTCAAAAATCAGCGACACGACCATCCAAGATGTGAGCGCCGCGGTGCAGACGTTGGCCGCGATGCCCACCAAAGCGGCGGCTGTGAAAGGCGCCGCCCCGCTGCTGGAAGAGGACCGGCTGATCGCCTATTGCCGGTTCGACGTGGATTCGTGCGATCTGGAATCTCAAATTATCGAATTCGTCGCCCTGCACTTGGAGGTCGCCTGCCCTCCAAGTTGGTCGGAGGCATTCGCACCGACGACGCCCGTCGAAGGCGGTAGCGTTGCGTTGCCGTCAACTCTGCCGTCGCCTCCGCCGTGGTCGGTCGAGCCGAACGGGACTGCACCATCTGCCTCTCCCGAATCGAGTCAACCGCAAGAGAGGCCGCGATGATTTGGCGATCGGTCGTGTTGTTGCTGGGAACCTGGCTGGTGGGCTGCACCACCTACCGCAGCACGTTTCTCAATCGCCAAGAGGGTGGGGACTTCCGGACCGATTCGCACTGTGGAACGACGGGTGTGCCGGTGGCGGTCAAAGTCCCCACGCATCTCGACTTGTTCATCGAGGAGCGATACTACCTGTTGCCGCACGACGATCTCTATCGCGAGGTGGAGATTGCCGGGCCCGACGGGCGGCCGCTGGTCAACCGAGGTCTGCGGAGCGAATTGGTGGAGACGAAAAAAGTTTTTCTCGTGGACTTCAAGCGGGCCGCGGCGGGGGTCTCGCAAAGCGGACTCAAATTCAACGCCGACCAAGGTCTCGCAGAAGTCAGCGGCAAGATTCAAGACGAGACGTTGCGGGATGCAACCGCGGCCGTGGGAGCGCTCGGTCCGTTGCTGACTGCAAATAAGTCTTCCGCGGGGACCACGACCGCGCTCGAATCGAAAGGGCTGGTTGCCGGGGCGCGAGTCGTAGCGTATCGGCGTTTTGACTTGGACGCGCCCGACTTCGAACAACAGGTGGCGGACTTCGTCGCCTGCCATCTGGAGGCCACTGCCAGTCCGATCGCGCCTGAGTCGCCAACCGACACACCGACGGCGTCGCCGCCCCCGCCCGCGTCCCCGCCCGATAACCTATCGCGAGTATTGCCATGGCGCGTCGCCCATTGAACTCGATCGATCCGGCGCCGCCGGAATTCAACGGCGATTGCCGAGCCGAGTTCGCTGCGCGGCGAGAAGAGTTGGCAGCGCAGCGGGAAGTCGCCGATCGGGTGCTTGCGAAGTACGGGGCGGCGCTGGTGCAGCGCCCCGACGTCACCGGAGCGTCGGTCGATTGGAAGATCGTTCACGGCCAAATCGCTCGCCCCCTCCAATACGCACTTCAGATATCGGTTCTGGAAAAAGGACTCCCGCCCGGGCGCTCCGCCAAGCGCCGGCGCTTGCCCACCCAATTCCACGGAGTTCCTACCGACGTGGTCGCAGCGCGGTATGCCCATTGTTTGACCGCCTCGGCCGAGCACACTTCGTTTCGCCAGCGGCCGGGAGCCGGGTGCGCAATTGCGCGCGAACAGGATCCGGAAGGGTGGGGAACCTTGGGAATCGTGGTCTACGCCGGCGGACGGCCGATGTATCTCACGAACAAACATGTGGCGGGGGGACGGGGCTCCGTGATTGTGCAGCCGCCGACGGTCCCGGCCAACTTTCCCGCCTGCGATTGGCGGATCGGAGCGGTACTCCGCAGCGGAGCGGACGATAATCACGCGGTCGACTGCGCGTTGATTGAACCGGAGCCGGGGCCGACCGATCGACATCCGGGCGACCCTCTCTGGATTCACTCGACGTTCAACCCGCCCGCCCAAATCATCGATGCGGAGCTCAGTGACGGTGACATTGGACGAACGCGGGCGTTTGCCTGGGGTGCGGCGACTCAATATGGTCCCAAGTGCCTCGGCGTGGTGCGACAAGTTCAAGCCGCGGTCAAATTCCCCGACGGAAGTTACTTAGTTCGCCAGATCAAGGTCGAGTCGATCGACGGCGAACCGCTGGTCCAACCCGGGGACAGTGGCGCACTCTTGTTTCGTCCGGATGAAGCTGCGGAGAGTGCCGTGTGGGTCGTCGTCGGGCTGGTCGTCGGCCAGTACGAGGAGGAGCTCGGTCGAGGCTCGCTCCGCCGTGGGTTGGTGGCGAACCACTTTACCGCAGTCCGCCGGTCGCTGCGATTTGCCAGGCTCGGCACCTGAGCCGCGAGTCGGGGTCCGACGCGATTTTCGTCAGGAGGTAGTGAACCGTACGATTCCATGATTCCACATTGCACACCAGTCCGCTTGGCGATAACGATCGGCTTGTTGCCGATCATCTGTGGCTGCCATTCACTTCGTTCGCACTCGCGCGGAATTCACCCGAACCGTGGGCCGCAGAACGACGGCGGTCGACCGGTGGCGATCGCGGCGTGGGATCCCGCGGGAATGGTGGTCACATCGGAGCGAGCGGCCCAAGCGGGCTTGGCGACCGGCCAGGTCGTTGTGCCGCTCCGATCGGTTTCGCTCGACGGGTCGCGAGCGAGCTTGCGAGACGCGTTGCACGCCGCCTACGATTTGGAACGACTTCGTTCGCTGGCGGCGGCGGAGCTCGAGATCGCGGTGGTGTGGCGGCGAGGACTCGATGAGGAGCTCATTCCGCTCCCGCTCGTCTTGCGGCACGCTCCGGGCACTTGGATCGTGCAGTCGGGGGACTCGGTCGGCTTGATCGAATGGCGAGCCGCGGATGTCGAGTTTTCGTCAGAATTCGATGACGCAGACGAGAACTTTTCACACCACGTGAGCCTGCGCGGTTTCGTCGAAGTTCCCGGCGAGCATAAAATTTCAAACCCGCGTCTTCAGGCGATTGCTGGGGACCCGGAGTTGCCCGGCGGGAGATTCCTGCAACGCGACAACGGGGAGTTGTGGGCCGATCTTCTGGTGATCCAGCGGGCTGGACCCGCGGGGCCGCGGCGGATCTACTTGCCTAACGAAATGGCCTCGACCTTCTTCCCGTTGGAGTCCGAACGATTTTGGCGACAATTCGCCGAAGTCAGCTTGCGGGACGGCGATATCGTCGTCGCAATCCCCAGTCGATTGGCGTTGACTCGCGATTAAGTGTTTTTTTCAAGATCCTCTTCCTGGCGCGGTCCCACTGTTTTGGGTCACAATTTCCCCAACCATTTGTTTAACGCCCAGCCGAAGGCGCCGGCTTTACGCTCAACTACGAACGGGCACCGCAATTTGTTTAACGCCCAGCCGAAGGCGCCGGCTTTACGCGCAACTACGATCGGGCACCGCAAACTGTTTAACGCCCAGCCGAAGGCGCCGGCTTTACGCTCAACGCGACTCTGCAAAAGCCGGCGCCTTCGGCTTGGCGTTAAACGAGGAATTCGCGATGCTCAGTAAACCAATACTTCACGAACTCCCCAGGGGAGATGGCCAGGCGAGGGAAGACGATCATGATCCGGTGCACGACCTTATGCGGATTGCTTTTAGGTATGCTGGCCTCGAGCAGTGCGATCGCCTGCGCCGCGCCGCAGACATTCGGTCCGAAGTTCCCCAAGTTGGAATCGAAAGCGACCGGGGCCTGGTGGGAGATCAAGGACAATTCGCTGCTGGTTTCGCGTGACCAGGTGTTGGCCTTCGGGCTGTATACCCACGACCGCGGAATCCTTAAGCTGACAGCGCAGTTGTTTCCGCTGCTCGCCGACGAATCGAGGCTGGTTCGACTCGAGTTCTGGGAACCAGATCGATGGCGGGAAGTGGCGACTGCGGACGTGATTGAATTGGGCTGGAGCGCTCATTTTCGCATCGAACCGTGGGACAATCGTCGCGAGGTGCGATATCGACTGCGGCACGGCGAATCTGCGATGTTTGAGGGGCTGATCCGCCGCGATCCCATGGAAAAGGAGGTGATCGTCGTCGGCAGTTTGTCTTGCAATTCGTCGCGCACCCCCGGGCCGCGAGCCAGCCTGGTGGAGAATCTGAGGAAGCTGAATCCCGATCTGCTCTTTTTTGCGGGCGATCAATCGTACCACCACACGGAGCATACGTTCGGATGGTTGGAATGGGGAACGCAATTTCGCGAGGTGCTGCGCGATCGCCCGGTCGTCACCATTCCGGACGATCACGATATCGGGCAAGCCAATCTCTGGGGCGAAAATGGGATCCAGGCCACAACGCCTGCCGGTCCGAGCGGTGGTTATTACTACCCACCGGAGTATGTGAATATGGTGCAGCGCTGCCAGACCTGGCATCTGCCCGATCCGTACGATCCGACTCCGGTGGAGCAGGGGATCAGCGTCTATTACACTCGGCTCCGCCTGGGGGGGATCGACTTCGCCATTCTGGAGGATCGCAAGTTCAAGAGCGGGCCTGAGGGGAAGATCCCGCAGCAGGGCCCGCGGCCCGATCATATCACGGCGGACGATTACGATCCGGCTTCGATCGATTTGCCCGGCCTGGAGTTGTTAGGCGACCGCCAACTTCGCTTTCTTGAGGCCTGGTCCCAAGATTGGGAGGGCGCACAGATCAAATCGGTCCTGTCACAGACAGCGTTCGCCGGGGCGGTGCACTTGCACGGCACGTGCGACGACCGTTTGCTGGCCGACCTGGACTGCAATGGTTGGCCGCAGCGCGAGCGCAACGAGGCCCTGCGGGCGATGCGGCGGGCTTGGGCCACGCACCTCTGCGGCGATCAGCATCTGGCAGTCGTGATCCAACATGGAATCGACGCCGATCGCGATGGCCCGTACGGATTCACCAGTCCGGCGATTGTCAACACGATCTACGGTCGCTGGTGGCAGCCGGCAGACGGTGCGGCAGGCGCCGATCCGATTCCCAACTCCCCATTGGAATGGACTGGGAACTACAAGGATGGATTGGGGAATCGCCTACGGATGTTGGCGTACGCCAACCCTACGGACATCCGCGATGAACGGCAGCGGGGGGATGGATTCGGCGTTGCGCGATTCGATAAACGGAACGGTACCGTCACCTTCGAATGCTGGCCCCGTTTTGCCGATGTCGACGATGGCCCAGCCGCGCAATTTCCGGGTTGGCCAGTGACGATCCGCGTCCGGGACAATGACGGTCGAGTCCCCGTCGGGTACCTCCCGGCACTCGAAGTTCCCGGAGTCGACCGCCCGGTGGTCCAGGTCGTCGAGGAAAGTACTGGTGAGACGCTCTATACAATTCGAGCCCCGAAATCGCCATTCGCCCCGCCGGTGTACTCGACCGGAACGTTTACGCTTCGCGTCGGCCGCGATCACCCGGAAAAATCGCTGCCAGGGTTAGCGGCAGAACCCCTGAGCTCAAAGTCGACTTTGACGATCAAGTTTGATAGTCGAGAGTAAGAGCGGGGAATCCACGATCGCAATTGCCGCTCACACGAATCGACCGCCTTGGCGTCCCGAGGCCTCGGGGTTGATCCCCGAGGAGGATTCACGTTCAACCTACGAGCACGGCCCCATCCGTCACTCTTCTTCGGACGAGTCAACGACGTGCTAACACATAACGGCGTCCCGTGGCCGAAACGAGTGGTGCATCTGCGCGGAAGCGAAGGTAGCACGTCCCGCGTAACCGACTTCGAGAACCGCAGATTGCGCAAATGCACGCAGGTGGCATCGTCTCGTTGCGATGGTGTGCAAACGGAGGAAGAGAGTTCGGGACGAATTGCCGGAATTTTTTTGGACAACAGGGGAACTCAGAACGACTTGCCAGAGTTTCCAGGTCGTTTCCGTCGGGCCTAATTAATCGAAGAAAATCCGGTAACCCTTCCAGCCTGATGTTATCATCGGGTTTTCCCACCGAACGACGCGCCCCATCCTCGCTCCTGCCTTCGACTATTTCTGATACTTCGGCTGATAGAGTTGCACGTCGAAACCCCCGGGAACCCGGAATAGAGTCACCAGGCCGTAGCCGTGATCTTCGATTGCACGAGTGAACTCGACGCCGCGGGCTTCCAGTTCCGCGACAGTCTCGTGGATATCGTCGCAGTAAAACGAGAGATGGGGCGTGCCCGATGGCGGTGCATTGTTCTCAGTCGGATGAACGCCCAAATCGGCTTCCGGCGCATCGAAGATCAACCATCCTCCTCCAACGTCTGTGCATCGAAGCTCCAACTTGTCTCTCAAGAACGCGCGGAGTTCCTCCGCTTGCGAACTGTAGAACATAGCGTGCATGCCACGGATCATGGCTGAGTTCTCCGATGCGATTCGACACGGCGGTTGGTTTGTGACACCCTCATTCGCAGGGTAATTCTACTCGCGATACCAAACCTCGACATGCGGCGGCTCGAGTTCTCCCCAGGATTCCAGAGAGCGGCGGAGTCGAATCAGCTGCCAGCCGTTGGGGGTGGGGAGTTGAGCGGGAGAATCTCTCGTCGAAGTAGTCCACTGTGCAGCGACTGCGGTGCCCAGTCGGTTTCTCAACTCCCAGAGCAGGGGATCGGGTTGGGCCAAACCTTCTCCGTAGTAGGCGAGGTTAAAGAAAAGTCGACGCCAGGCATGGCCGGGAAACGACGAGTAGATTTCGGGTGGCTTCGGCCAGGTCGACGGCTGCGGCACGGTGCGGAGCGACCCGCCGAAGGCATCGATCCAGCTCCCGCTGGTTTCTTGGCGGGCGAGTCGCCAGGCATAGTTCCAGGGCGACGGACGTTCGAACATCTTGAATTCCTGGGTCAGCATCAGGGCGTTCCCTGCATAGCGCGCCCAGGGTGGAAACCAGCGCTGCGATCGGACCGGATCGATGTTGGCGGTGTTGATCGCAATGGTGTACACCAGTACACATATCGCTGCGAGCTGGACGATCCTTGTGCGGTGTGGAGACTTGCGGGTTGGGGCTCGATCGATGATGCGGTCGGCCCCCTCACCCTGCCCTCTCCCCCGCAGCGGGGGAGAGGGTAAGAGATTAGGAATTGTCGCTGCTGGGGTTGTTGCTGTTGGGGTTGTTGCTGCTGGAGATGTCGCTGCTGGAGATGTCGCTGCTGGGGTTGTCGCTGCTGGAGATGTCGCTGCTGGAATTGTCGCCTCGGGGGTTGTACGCTCCGGCAATGGATCGCGTCGATGTGCTTGACTTGGGCTTCGCCCGCGGCGAGCACTCCACACTTCGGCCGGCCAGAGCGGAATCCAGGCAACCATGGCGACGAGCGGGAAAATCCCCGCCGAAAGCGCGAGCCAAATCCCCAGGTGCAACCCGTAGAATGCGACGCACAAGGTCGCACGCAGCTTGCGGGTGGCGACCGGCATGAACAGCAGCAGCGGTCCGGCGATCTCCAACAGCAGAGTCCCCCACGTCAAACCGGCGCAGAGCTGCGGCCACGCCAGTAAATTACGTCCCCAAGGTTTGACGTACATATCCAATTGCATCGCCAGGTAGATCGCGTCGCCCCGTAGCCAAACCTCATTCCATTTGGCGATCCCTGAGAACAAGTACATCATGGCCACCTGCAGGAGCAGGCCGGCGGTGGCGATCGAGACGACGCGCCAGGACGACGGCGGCGATTGGCGCCGCGCGTCCAGCGACCAGACGCGTCCGCAGGGCAGGAAGATCAGCCAGACCAGCAACAATCGCAGCAAGACATGACCGGCCGTGAGTACCAGCGGCATACGGACTTGCAACGACCAGGCCAGCACCAGGCAAAGGCAGGTGGCGATCCGCGTCTTGAAGCCCAAGCCGAGGCCGATGGCTGCGAGCAGGTTGACGACCAGCAAAACGTACGTCGCAGCGCTTGAGCCGCTCAGCCAGTAAAGCGACCAGAAGCCTTGATCGGGTCGAGTCAGGCGTTGGCTGAGGTCGCGAGTAAAGAACAGTTCATCGGTGAGGAACCAATCGATCGTCGCAAAGCGCTGAAGGATATCGACGATCAGGACCCCTGCCAAGGCGATGCGGAGCGCAGCGAGCGCTCGCAGGTCGACGCCGAACAACTTGTCCCAGGTCGCCGTGAACGAGTCCCATCGTGTGCTATTCGCTGGCAGGAGCATGTGCGAGTTGGTAGGCGGGTCATCCACTTTGTCGTAAGCTACTGGGGATTGGGAGGAACCGAGTAACGACGATGCGATTCACCACGCGGCGGTATTGGACTTGGATAGTTTGGACTTTTTTCCCCCCCGCGGGGAGTATGGCCACTGCGAGTTTTCGTCGCCGGCTGGGGATTTCGGTTCTCTGGTTGCTCCTTGTCCCACTGATGCTGCTGCATCGCGTCTGCCTGGCCTTGGATCACCTGCTGTTTTGGGGATGGCGGCACATCGAGCCGCGACGGCCACTGTGGGTGGTGGGTGTTCCGCGGAGCGGCACGACGCTGGTCCATCGCCTGCTGGCTGCCGATCCGCAGTTTACGACGATGCCGTTGTGGGAGCTGATCTTGGCGCCGTCGCTCTTGCAAAAGAACCTGCTACGGGTTTGTGCTCGGATCGATCGCTTGTGCGGCAGCCCATTGCGGAGGATGCTCGGCTGGCTGGAGCGTAGATTCCTGGGCGGATTGAGCTCGATTCACTCGACCTCGTTGTGGACGCCGGAAGAAGATTATTTGGCGTTGGCGGTGGTGGCGGCCTGTTTCATCTTGATCCAACCGTTTCCCTTTCCGGAGTTGTGGACGCTTACCGACATCGATAGGGCGTTGACCGATCGGGAACGAGAGCGCCTGATGCGATTCTATCGAGGGATCGTCCAGCGGCATTTGGCCTTTCGCGGCGAGAAGTTGATCTACCTGGCAAAGAATCCGACCTTCACGGGCGCCATCGACACGTTGCGAACGACTTTCCCGGAGGCGCGATTTATTGTTTGCGTTCGCGAGCCGTTGGCAGTCTGCGGCTCGCTCGTGAACTCGATGACCTGGGGAGCTGTCGCGTTCGGCAATCGCCCGACGCATGCCGGACTGCGCGATCGGCTGTTGGAGATGTTGCAGAGGTATTTTCAACGCGCGGTGGATATCGCGCGCGCCGATCGAACCGATGCACGGGTGATTCGATTCGATGACCTGGTGGTGCGGACGGGCGAGTGCGTGTTCGGCGGTTTGGCCCTTCTGGGCTACGATGCATCGGCGATCGACACCGTGGCGGTCCGAACGGCGTTGGAGCGATGCGCGAGGTACCGGACCTCGCATCGGTATGACTTGCGGGATTATGAATTAGAGCCTGGACAAATCAGGAAAGATTTTCGGTTTGCGATCGAAGAATTTGCCTGGGATCCGGAGGACTCGTGATGCGAAGACTTTCGATTTGAGTTACAGTGAAACGTGCCGCCGCGTTCGGCATTGCCCCAAAAATACAATTGCGCGTGCAATTGAAATCAGCCGCCTGGCGCGAGCCTGCGGGTTCCGAGGTTGGATGCGTGAACAAACCGCAGGCTAGCGCCCGGCGGCGGATGGTTTGGGACAACGCCTAGTCTTTCTTCTGG
>JBGSLW010000102.1:0-8251 GCA_041740495.1 Pirellulaceae bacterium | reverse complement strand
GGACGAACGGCCAGCAAAGCCAAGGCTGATGAATCGTCCGCAGCCAGTTGAGAACAAATGATAAATGGGTAACTTACCCAAGGCCAGTGCTTCCGAAGTCCGCGTCGCACTGCTTCCCGATTACATGCCGACTACCACGGGACAAGTCCACATTACGATTCCCTTGTTTTTACAGGCCATTCGGCCTCCCCATGTTTCCCTTTCGGCACTGCAAACCCCGTCCCACACTCCGGACACCGGTCGACGCTTGCCCGCAGGTCGTAGCCGCAGACGTGACATAACCCCTCGCGCTTTTCGCGCTCGATGCGTCGCTTCCTTCGCCAGCGACGAAACGCGATCAGCGGCAGGGGGAGACAGAGCACCGTGATGAACCAGTAAGGGATACCAACACGCCATCTTGAATATTTGAGATAGTCGCTCTCCTGCGTCGTGCTGAGCGGATTAAATCCAAAGCCGAAGAGCGAATACTCGATATAACCCGGGTTTGGCTCGAGAGAACCCCAGTGCCAGCCATGCGGGAAGGTGTATCGGGACAATTTGTAAATCGGTGTTGGCTCACTGGCTACGAAGTGTGTCATCCCGAGTCTCACGTGTCCACCATCGGAATCGAAACGGAAAAACTTCATATCGAGCGGGGCAGTCTGAGTGTGTTGTAGAAAGTCGCGTCGCCAGTACGACCTCCCCCACATCCCCACCGCCGCGAGGAAGAGGAGGGCGGAGAGGATGACGCCGCTCATCCACACCCACCCGAAGATTCGGCTGCGCCAGCGCATGACGGGGATGATACCGCTGGGCGGGATGAGTGGTTAGTAACGAGTGGTTAGTGGCGAGTGGCGAGTGGCTAGAGCAGACCAATGCCCCGCCTTTTCTGACCACTAACCACGACTCGACTGAGCTCGTCGAAGTCTGACCACTGGCCACTCGCCTGTCTTTTCTAGCCACTGACCACTCACCACTGACCACTCACGATGCAGGCTGGATGAACACAGATTGGCGGAGATTGATTAGGGCTTGGGGCTTTGGGCTTGGTGAAATGCGTCTTAAGAAGGAAAAGGCCGGTGCAGAAAAGCGCCCGCGCGAGGCCTTCGCGCTTGACGCGGGGCGGGATTCATAGTTGTTGGGTTATCCCGCGTCGGATGGCCCACAGTTAACGAGGTCGAAAACGACTTCCATGAAGCCCGACACAACGCAAGCAAGCTCGTAATCCGAATCCGCAAGCTCAGTCAACGACTGCTGAAACGCAGGCTTGTGAGTGAGATCGCTAAATCTCTTTCTCAGCAATTCGTGGACGCGTTCGGAGCGCTCCAACAGGAAGAGTGAGGTCGGCTGCATCTCCGCATAAGCGATTCCGTCAACGTCGCCAGCGCGAATCGCAGCCAGCGCCTTTTCCAACTCGGCGACGAATGCGAGGGCAAGTTGTCGATCATTGTCGGACATTGGTAGCGGAATAACGAACAGGACTCTATGCCGAGTGCGCCGATAGGCCAGCGTTGGGCGGTCAGCGGCGGTCGCACTGGGCATCAAGTCGGGTTGAACTGAACCGGCCGCTGGTAGGGGGATTGTATCGACCGGCCTCGGGTTTGTCGCCAGCGATGATGCGCGACCTTTGGCGGGTGCCACGATACGGCGTACTCGCCGTGCCGTGCGATGTCCGTTCGGTGCATGCTCAGACAACACGGCACGGAATACCGTACCGTGGCACCCGGCGGGGTGGGGAACGCGGCGACTCGGTTTCGTGCGGGCATTTTGAATCGCAATCCGCGTTCATCAGCGGTCATCTGCGGCCGCAAAGCATTACTTGTCAACAAAGGAGGGCCACGACAGGAATATCGGCAGACCCATCTTCAAGCGCCAAACGCCAAACTCCAAACTCTTCCCAAAAAGTTGACCTTTCTCTGTCAGCGGGCTAATTTTCACAATCCGGCGGAGAGATTGTTGTGTGGTTGTCGATCCAAAAGCCCTGAATTGCCATGAGCCAAAGCCCTGAAACACCCACTCCATCGACCGAACCGCATTTGGACAATCTGGCGCGGCTGCACCGGATGTCGCGCACCGCAGGCTTGGGAAGCACCGAATACGCCGCCGTCAATGTGGCGGCGGTGGTGACGGCGGTGCTGGGCGCGGCGAGTCTGCTGGCATTGGTCACCCCGTTCTTCCTGATCATTCCACTGGCGGGCGTGGTGATCGGGATCATCGCGCTGCGACAGCTTAAGTTGTCCGCCGGAACGCAGACGGGATTTACGGTCGCGGTTTTGGGACTCGTCGCCTGCGTCGTGTTCAGTGCCTATACCGGCTACAAGGCCTACGCCGCCGTCGAGCGGGAAAAGACCGACAAGGCGCAACTGACAACATTGGTCGATTCGCTCGGCCAGACGCTGGCGGCGGGGGATTATCAAAAAGCCTACGCGATGTTTGATGCCCGCTTTCGCGAGCGCGTGACCTACCCGCAGTTCGAGCGGTTTTTTGTCGAGACCGCCAAGCCTTACATCGGTTCGTTGGTGAGCATGAAGAGCAACGGCTATTTCGCGATCGAATCCGCCGCCGATGACGTGTCGATTCGCCGGGCGATGGGGACCGCGATCGTCGAGTTTGAAAAGAATCCCGGCGGCCAGCCTTTGCGGGTGGATGTCGTCTTCCGATTCGCCGCCGATCAGTGGCAATTGTTTGATTTGACCCAGTGGTTCCCCGCCGAAACGCCGGGTGGTGGTCAATCGCCGGGAAGGGATACCGCAGGTCCGTCCGGGCCGGGGATGTAGGCTGGCAGGTTAGGGCTTGGGGCTTAGGGCTTGGGGTGGGACACGGTCGGGATGTTACCGGTCCGAGCAATTCCAACAACACGGTTGGCGTGACCCACTGACGTACCCGCATCGCCCGGGTAGGACGTCGCCATTCCCAGGCGGGAAGCCACCATTCCCGGGAAGGAAGCCACCATTCCCAGGCAGGAAACCGCCATTCCCGGGCGGGAAGCGGCCATTCCCGGGCTGGAAGCCGCCATTCCCAGGCGGGAAACCGCCATTCCCAGGCAGGAAACCGTCAATCCCGGGAAGGAAACCGCCATTTCCGGGTTGGAAGCGGTCGTTCGCGTTCCGCCTCAAATAATGGGCAGAGGCAACTGAACTGGGAACTCTTTGCGTTCGCGTGCGTCTAATCCACCAGACACGGTTCGGACTACGTTTCTTAAGGACGCCGAAGCTAAAGGAGCGATACACATGCTGTTCATGGCGAAAATGAAACTGTCGGCGATGGCCACGGCGGCGATCCTGCTATTGATCGGTGCGGGTGCGGCAGCCCAACCGGCCCCCGATCAACCCGCCCCAGATCCGCAGCCGAATTCAAAGACCCCCACGACCGCGCCGGGGAGTCATGCAAGAGTGCAAATTAGTGACTTTCTCTGGTTCGCCAAGGCCGACGCTGCGGGGCGCGAAAAGGCACTGCAGATGCTCGGGCACAATGGATTTGCCGTGATTCGCAACGCGGCCGAGGAGAAGGTGTTCCTGGACCGGCTGGAACAGACTAAGGCAGAGCGGGGGGACTATTCGGTCAGAATGGGGCCTAGCTTTGCCAAAGGCGTGAAGGTGGTCTGCTGGCGCGATCTCACACAGGCTGACAGCTTGCGGATCTCCGGCGCTGAACGGGCGGCGGGTCACTTGCGGCTATTGCTTGAAACAAAACCGATTGAGGCGGGTGCCAACGGACCCAACTGGCAGGCCATTTGTGCGTGGATCCCTCGCACCGAACGTCTGGAAGTTCCCGCCCCCGGCAAGGATGAGATCTGGACCGCCGACGCCACCTGGGGCGATGTGACCGACGGCCTGCAGCCCCGCCTGGAGGTGAAGCAGACCACGATCAAGCCCGGCGACGACATCTCGCTGACCATGAGCCTGCGCAACGTGAAGCCCGCGGGTGACAACAACTCCATTCTCGTCTGGGACAACAAATACTCGAATGGCTACCGCGCTGACTTTTACCTTGTCGTCATGCCGGACGGGCAGAGCCGCACCCTGCGGCGGCCGGAGCAAGCCGAGTGGGAACAGAACGTGCCCACGCCGATCACGATCCAACCCGGGAAGGCCTGGACGCTGGCCGGCACTGCCAGCGACGTGATCGTCAAGTCACTGAAGGATCTCGGACTCGACACATCTCAGAAAGGCATCTACACCGTCACCGGCTACTACCAGGCGGATGGATTCCAACCGGCTGCGGCCGATCGGGATCGCCCGTTCTGGGGCGGCCAGATCGCCACGCCGCCGGTCGAAATCCGCGTGGGCGACGGCGAGTTCAAAGCGCCAGCCCCGGAGACGATCACGGCGGCAGAAGAAAGATAGCCTGCGGCGCGCAACTCCGCCCCGGCAAGCGAGATCACCCCGGTTTGCCGAGGGCGAACACAGCAGGAGAGCGGAGGTAGGAGAGAGTAGCGCAAGCAGAAGAAGCCCGCGCCAAGAAGGTTGCCTCTCCTGCGGTCTCCTTGCTACTCTCCACTCTCAATGACTTGGCAAATGCCAGGGCCATCGACGTTTAAAAGGGCGGGTTCAACAAGCGACAACCACAGGCCAAAATGGTTAGTCAACGACTCAAAGAACGGAGGTCGACATGGGCGCAAAACCGGAACTCCAGAGAAACATCGTTTCGGCCTGCATGAACGAGTTTCGGAAGATGAAACTCATGGCGGAGGGGGCTATGGCCCAGTTAAGCGAGGCTCAGTTGCATGAGCGGATCAATCCACACCAGAACTGCGTCGTGGTGATCGTCCAGCATCTGGAAGGCAACATGCTTTCCCGCTGGACCGACTTCCTAACGACCGATGGCGAAAAGGCAGGCCGCGACCGCGAGGCGGAATTCGCCCCTCGGCGTTGGTCGCGCGCGGAGATGATGGCGGCGTGGAACCGCGGCTGGGACGCGCTCTTTGCGGCTCTGTCTGAACTTACGGACAACGATTTGGGTCGGATCGTCTACATCCGTAACGAGGCACACACGGTTTTTGAGGCAATCAATCGCCAGACCGCTCACTATGCCCTCCACCTGGGCCAAATCCTGTTGATCGGAAAGCACATGCGCGGGGCAGGCTGGAAATATCTGACCATTCCGCCTGGAGGCTCTGCCGCTTTCAATAAGAGCAAAGGCCTTTGAGCCGTAGCCTCGAAGTGCTGTCGGCCATGGCCGCCAGAAGTGGCCCGATGACTGGTTCAAACAAAGGACAACCACCCCGACTTTCGTTCCATAAAGCCCTTTAGTTTGAACCGGCGGGCTTTTTCGCTATACCGCCCTGAGTTACGATTGGTCTGGAAGTACCAACGGCCCAAGTGTCAGGCTTGAGCAACTCGCTTGAGGCACTCGGGCGTACCGAGTCTGGACGGGACACAGGGCTGGTGACGGGTAAACGAATGGCCCCAGTTCTTCGCGAACTCCTCGTGGCAGATGCCCCGGCGCTTATGCGGCTTGGCAAATCCTGGCACGCGCAGGCGCAGGTCGAGGAGTTCATGGCAGACGTTTCCACGACGGACCGCGCAGAGCAGTTCATTCGCGAGAATCTGCGGGCCGACTCGCGCCTGTTTGGCATCTGGGTCGGCTCGGAGTTGGCAGGCTTGGTGTGGCTGAAGTTGGCCGGCAAGCACATTGCCACGTTGGATTATCTGCTGGGTCGGTTGTATCGGGGGCAGGGCTTCATGACACAGGCCTGCGCTACTGTCTTGGATCTGGCCTTCACGGGGCTGCAACGGCACCGCTGTGAGATTCAGGCTGACCGTGCCAACGTGCGAAGTTGTGCGGTTGCCGAGAGGCTGGGTTTCCGCAACGAAGGTACGCGCCGCCAGGCGGCGTGCTATGGCAGTTGGTACGGTGATGTTGTCCTGTATGGCCTACTCGCGGCCGAATGGAAGGGAACTGCAGAGCGGCTGGAATGGACAGGCACAAAGCCGAGCGCCTGACCGACGCCGTCCGGCGGATCGTGCCGCGAACTCTTGACGAAAACTGCGCGAACGCGTGGATCACCGGTTCCAGTTCAAACGATTGGCATGCGCCCCAAAGCGGTCGGTTCTCGTACTTGTCGGGCCGGGGCGTCTCGAGTGGACCGCGAGTCATGCCAAGGCCTCTTCGAAAGCCGGGCGGGAAGGGTCCACACAATGAAACGGCTGTTTCCGCGGAGCTTTTGACGACGATGCGGGGGGGGTGACCACATTGTGTCAGGGGAGGCAAGAAATCGGCGAATTTGCCTGTTTTTACCGCCGACTTTTGAGGTTTTCGGGGATATAGTTGGATTGTTGTTTCGCTGCGTTTGGGGATGCGTCAACGTGTTTCCACGCGCGGTGCTGTTCTTTGACAGTCTGATAGAAAGGCTTGATCTCCGGCCGGAAAGGTAGGAGTTGCAACAGTTGCACGCGGCGCGCAACACTTTTGCGAGATAAAATTCGCCAAGTCTTGCGGCGGCCAGCACTTATGTTTTTAGTATGGACGAAAGCCGATGCAACAAATGCAACACGGGCGGCTATTTCGGGTTGTCGGGCGTGTCGGATCGCTCGGGTTCTTTGAGGACGATCACGCCGGTGAAGCTGTCGTCGCGGCTGGTGTCGAGTGGACCGGCCCAACTGGCGCTTTCGCCGGTGTCACGCTTGTGCTGGATGAAGTTGAGCTTCAGCATCACCGGCAGGTTGGGCTTGCCTTGTTTGGCAAAACCGTCGGTCTTTTCCGGTGCGATCAGTGACGCCCAGGGGATCGCGATCTCGCCGCGCCAGATGCTTTGGGGCTGGTCGAGCGTCGTCGCGTAGCGCACGCCGGGGTTGAAGTTCTCCCACGGGTTGACATGCAGGCGCGGGTCGAGCTTGCGTTCGATCCAGATGTTCCCGCCGGGCTTCATTGCGATGTGCAGGAGCGGGCCGGTGGTTCCGTCGTCGTAGATCGCCTGGATGATGATCTGGCAGAGGTCTTCGCCCCAGGCGCGGCCGAACTGGTAGTCGATGAAGTTTCGCGCCGCCAGCACGTCACGGCGTTTGCTCAATCCTTCGACGCGAAACGCGAAGTATAAATCCGACCCGCTCCAGCCGGTGAAAATCTGGCTGGGTGTGGTCGCCGACTCCAGTGCGTGCTGCTGCACCGCAGGCCGGGAGAACATCTTGATCAACGGCTGATCCTGAATCGCGTCATCCGGATGCCAGTCATCGAGCGACCCGTTGATGGTCAGCGGCTTGGTCCGACGCAACGAACGCGACACCGGGGCGACAAAATCGATGGCGGTGTCTCGTCCACTGAACCCGCTGCGGAATGAGACCTGCGTAGGCGTGGGTGATTTGGGATTGATGCGGATCGGATCGACGCGGGCGTTGAGAAAGTGCCGCTGCACCTGATAGACCGTTAGCTTGTCGATCTGAATGGGCTCGGGGAGGAAGATCAATCCAGGACCGGCCTTGCTGAACCGCAGCTGGTTCTTGTCCAAGTTGGTGTCCGAGGCGTTGTAGATGTCGAGTCCGAGGCGCAGATTCACCCACGGGCCGATGAAACCCGGCTCGGGCGCACCGACGGTCCATTCGGTCCCGCGCGGGATGATCACCGGTTTTTCCAGCGGCTCGATCCAGCGGAGCGTCTCGAGATTGAGTGCCGCGAGTTTGTTTTCATCCACTTCAATGCCCGGCCCGCGGATCATGACGATCTGGCCGAGAAGGGATGAAGCCTCTCGCCACGCCAGCGGGTCGGCGGTGCCGATCAGCAGGCTGTAAGTCGGATCGGGCGCTTGTCCGGCCTGGATCTCCACCGGCTTGGTCAGCACCCGCGCCATGGGGAGAATATTCAGAATGCTCTTGCGCTCTTTGGCCAGGTAAAGATACTCAAAATCCTGCTGCGACCGGCGAAGCCACTTCAGTTGTACGCTGGGGATGATCTCATCGGTGCCGAACCACTTGCCGGGATAGAACCAGACCATGTCGCTCGGGTCGGCGGCCTGATCCAGCGAGTTACCGGTGGGCAGACAGTTGCCCCAGTCGACCACCCGCGCCCCGCGCAACGAAGCCATCCACGCCCAGACGCGGATGTCGCTCTGATCCCCGCCACCGGCGTAGGGGATCAGCCCGCGCAGATCGGTGCGAAGCCACGTCTGCGGCCGCTCCAGATTTTCAGGCCATTTGCGGAGCGGACTGCTGCTGATCAATCCCGGCGCGACGCAGTTGAGCCGGGCGGTCTGTTGCGGGTCGATCAGATTGGGATTGCGGACGTCGCCGATCTGCACTTCATCGAGTTCGAGCGGGACTTGAACGCGCACACGCGG
>JBGSLW010000101.1:0-1947 GCA_041740495.1 Pirellulaceae bacterium | reverse complement strand
AGAGACGCCCACCACTCGTTCGCGTTCAAGAGCGCGGCCGTCCCCACGGCAATGGCGGTCACGGCAATGAGCAGAGTGCGAAGAGAAAACTGGAGCATGGATTCTCAGCCTCCGAATTGTCGGCTTTCGCTCTGCGAAAGCAATGTCCTTTCGCGGAGCGAAAGGAGAAAACGCCCCCTAGATCCCGAATTGCCAGCCTAAGTAATCGAGCATCATGAGCATAACCGCGATGGCGAGCCAGCCGACGTAGGAGGTGGCCAGCACGAGCACCACACCCATCGCAATCCTGCGCCAGAGCGGCCCGGGGTCCGGTTGCGGGGAAGCGTAGCCGGCTTCCTGGGGCGATTCGTAAGGGTTCGGGGACATGGGGCTATTCTACTGGAAATAGCCGAACCTAAACGGCCCTGGTGTGCGTCCTGCTGGTTGCCCTTTGTGGACACTTAGTATTTCAGTGGCCTTTTGTATAATAGCAAATAGTCCGGTGAGGTGGACCCCGAAAACTGGACCAGGGTGGCTGAAACTGGAAGATGAGTAGTTCAGCCAACAGGAGGTCGGGGATGGTCAAGAAATGGCAGGTGCATCGGGCGTCGTTCAAGGCGAAGGTGGCTCTGGCGGCGCTGCGTGGGGAGGGGACGCCCAGCACGGCCAGCGCGCATAGCTGGGCAGTGTAGGCAGGCTGGCGCGATTTGTTCTGGTATGGTATCACACTTCCTGGAAAGTAGCTGCGTGAGTTCGCTGGTCGTGTGACTGCGGGCAAAGGCGCGGCGGACCAGGAGGTGTCGCGTGTCCGAGTTGAGTGTGGATGTCGGTTCGATTGGGTCGCATTTCGAGTCGCTGTCGGATCCGCGTCACGCGCGGAATCGGAAGCATCTGCTGGTGGACATCGTGGCGATCTGCATCTGCGGGATCCTGTGTGGCGCGAGCGGCCCGACGGCCATTCATCGTTGGGCCAAGTCCAAGCAGGCGTGGCTGGAAAAATATCTCTCGTTGTCCAACGGCATTCCTTCGCGGGACTGTCTGCGGCGTCTGCTGATGGCGCTTCAGCCAGCGGCCTTCCAAAAGTGTTTTGAAGAGTGGATCGCCAGCGGCGTCGAGGCCGAGGCAACCGGGCAACGCCGGTTGGTGGCTATCGACGGCAAGTGTTGCCGGCGTTCGCATGATGCCGCGAAGGACCTGGGACCCTTGCATATCGTCAGCGCCTGGGCCAGCGAGCAGGGGATCGCCCTGGGACAAGTCGCCACCGACGACAAATCCAACGAAATCACGGCGATTCCCGAATTATTGCTGCGGCTGGACCTGAGCAACGCGGTGGTCACAATTGACGCGATGGGGTGCCAAAAGGCGATTGCCAAACAGATCGTCGCAGGGGGCGGAGATTTCGTGATTGCGGTCAAAGACAATCAACCCAAGCTGTTCGCCGCGATCACGGACTTCTTTGCCGACCACTTGGAACGAGACCTGGAAGAGTTGCGGTATCGCGAGTTCGAGACCACGGATGCGGGACACGGACGGATCGATGAACGGGCCTATCTGGTCACCAAGATCCCCCCGGACTTCGCAGGGAAGAAGGAGTGGCCGTGGGTCAAAGCCATCGGCTATGCGGTGCGGTTCACACAACACACCGACGGGCGTGAAACGTACGACGTGCGCTATTACATCCTCAACCGCTATTTGAGCGGCCAGCGGTTCGGCGAAGCAGTCCGCGGCCACTGGGGCATCGAATCCATGCACTGGGTGCTCGACGTCAACTTCCGCGAAGACGACAGCCGCACACGCGAACGGACTCTCGGCAACAATCTGAGCTGGTTGCGGCGCTTCGCCATCACGCGACTCAAGCAACATCCCCTCAAAGAAAGCCTGCGAGGCAAGATGCAAATCGCCGGCTGGAACGACGACTTCCTCGCCGAAGTCCTCACAGGGAAACAACTTTGATACGCGCTGACCCTG
>JBGSLW010000100.1:0-1928 GCA_041740495.1 Pirellulaceae bacterium | reverse complement strand
TGGCGTCCGCGTCGGCCGTGAACCCGATAAACTCGTCGACCGCCTCCAGCCGCTCGCCGAACACGAAGCGGCGCACATCGAAGTCCTCTTCCAACCGCGCTTGCCAGGGGGAGATCGGATCGAGCAGCTTGCGGACTCGATCCTGCCGAGTCTCTTTCCCCGCCGCGTCGTGCGTCTGCAGACTGCGACTGCCGTCGGCCAGCAGCAGCAGCAAGTTGGCATCTTTCCTCGGCACGGCGCGTTGCCGCATCGGTTCGACCAAACAGAGGAGCAGCAGCGCCAGGCCGATCAGTTTCAGGCTGGCCAAACCGCCGCGGAGTCGCCACGAGCCGGGGACGCGCGCGTAGCTGCGAGCCACCGTCCAGCAGGCCACCGCACCCAGCACCAGGCATGGAATCCACCAGCTCTCCGCCAACCAGCCCTGGGGCCAACTCATTTCCCAGCCCCCAACTGCTGATAGTATTTGCGCACGGCCTCTTGGTAGGGGAGGGGAGCTGGGTCTCGATCGAGCGGCAAAACGGAGCGGCGATCGGCGCGGCGAATCAACTCGTCCTGCACCCGCCGCCGCAACTGATCCAACGGTTGCATCACACGCAGGTTGACCAGATCCCATTGCGGTTCAGGCGAGTGCCGTTCGCGCATCTCGCGCCGCAGCTCGCGCGCCTGGTCGCGAATCCGCGATGCCTCATTCCGCAATCGTTCGTCGTTCAGCATCTCCTCCACATCGCGCAGTCGGTCGGACCAGTTGCGGAAGTCCCCCGACATCGGACGAATCGGTTCGCGCACGCGGTCATCCCGCTGCATCTGCTGGTTCGGATCGCCGCCCGCAAGGCGGTTTCCCCCAGCCTGATTCCCCGCTTGCTCTTGCGGTTGGGACGGCGCATCTTGGCCATTGACCCCGGGAGCGTTTTGATCCAATTCTTCCCGTAGTTCGTCAGCCAGATTCTCCAAGGTCTCGCTGGCTCGCCGCAACGCCGCTTGCTGGTCGCCCAGGACCGATTCCGCAGCCTGGTCGATCCCCGCCCGCAACGCATCGATCGCCTCGCGAGCCCGCGACTCGTCTTCCTGCGCGTTCTGATCGAAGCCGCGTTCCAGCGAGTTGGCTGCGGTCTGCAGCCGATTCTGCGTCTGTTGTTGCTCGGTCTGGCGATACGTATCGTACAGCGATTGCGCCAACAGAGGCTCGATCTCCTCCGACTGTTCGACTGTCTCTTTCATCGCTTGTTGCAGCGTCGCCAGCCGCTCCGCCTGTTGCCGCAATTCCTGGCTCAACTCGGTCCGGGGATCGGTCGCCTGGAGTGTCGGCGCTTCCGCGACCGGCTGCTCGAGTTCCCCCAGCTGTTGGCCGATGCGTTCCTGAGTCTCTTGCAGCGTTTCGGCTTGCGATTGGAGCTGTTGGACTTGTTCGCTGAACTGCCCGGCGGCTCGCCGCTGGAATTCCTCGCGGAGATCCTCCAACTGATCGCGGGCCCGTTCCCCTTCCGCGGCGGCGCGGGAGACCTGGTTCGACTCCAACGCGCTGGCGCTCTGCCGGATATTCTCCCGCGCCTCGTCCAACTGCTGGGAAGATTCCGCCATCTGCTCGCGGTTCTCCGGAGCCTGCATCCGCTCCTGCAACTCATCGGTATCACGCAGGATCTGTTGCTGTTCATCCCGCAACCGTTTGAGCCTGCGTTCGATCTCCGCTCGCTCTTCTTCGTCCGCGGCCTGCTCGAGAGCATTCTGCAGTTCCTTGATCCGCTCGTTCAAATCGGACTGTCGCCGAGCCAACTCGCGCAGGCGATTGAGGACTTGCCGATTCTCGCGAGCCTCCGGAGTCTCCCCCTCCGCCATTCGTTCCTGTTGATAACGATTTTCGTCTTGCTCCAGGTCCAATTCCTGCATTTGTGCATCGCGGGACGAACCGCCGGCCTGCCCGGCCGCGCCGC
>JBGSLW010000099.1:0-15490 GCA_041740495.1 Pirellulaceae bacterium | reverse complement strand
TACGCAAGCCGCGGCGGGAGAGGGGAATACTAATTGGCTCATGGATTACTTTGTCGAGCACTCACGGTGTAGCCGTAATCGTAACAATCTGCCCGGCAAGTATGCGTCATTGAAGAGTGGAACAATTGGGACAATTGTTCGACGCGATTGTGGCAAGAATCGCAATAAACTGCACGACCAACGCGGCATTGGAGTAGCCGAAACGATGGCCCGCTGAAATCCCGCAGGCTTGCCCTGCGGATCGTTAGGCTTCGAGCAAGGCAGCGTGTGCTATTTTCCGCCTCGTTTTCCGCCGCGATCTTGATTGCCTTGTTGGCGTTGAGAATCGCGTTGCTGGCGTTCGATTTGTCGCTGCTGTTGATCGGCTTGTTGCCGTTGCCGCATCGAGTCGAGTTGTGCTTGTCGCTGGGCGGATCGCTGTTGTTCTTGCGCCTGGCGCTGCTGGTTTTGGGCATCGCGGGCGGCGCGTTCCTGGGAGGCTCGTTGTGCCTGGGCGACCCGTTGAGCCGACTCTTGTTGGCGCCGCACTTCGCGCTCCGCGGCTTTTTGTTGCGAGGCCGCATGGGCAGCCGCCAGTTCGTTGCCGCGGCGTTGCTGTAGTTCGATTTGCCGCCGCTGGGCGTCGACCTTTTGCTGTTGCAGTTGCTGGCCGGCGGATTGGCGGCGGGCTTCGCGCTCGATGTTGCGTTGCTGCTCGGCGGCGCGGAATTTCTCTTCGGACAGCGCCCGGCGCTGGGCGTTTTCCAGGTTGCGGGCCTGGTTTTGCATCTCAGCTTGCTGTTGCTGTGCCGCCCGTTCCGCAGCTTGCTGTTGGAGTTTGGAGTCGCGGGCAGCTCGACTTTGTCGCAAGCGGTCTTGGATGTCGGATTGCTGCGTAGCGGCTTTTTCCTTGCGGGCTTGCAGTTCGGCCGCCCGGTTGGCCGACGGCCGTTGTCGTTCGACTTGTCGTTCTACGTCGCGGGCTTGGGGTGATTGCCTGGCGGACTCGATTTTCTGGGCGGTGGCCTGACGCCGGATCGCCTGTTCCGCGACGAGTTTCGCGGCGGTCGATTCGCGATCGGCTCGGCGGCGAGTCTCCACCTGGGCTCGGACGGCGGCTTGCTGTTGCCGCTGCAGATTGCGACGGGCGTCGACGTCGATTCGTTCGAGCTTCCGGGCTGCGACGGCCGAGTTCTGTATTCGCTTGACGCGCTGATCGAGTTGTTCCGCCAACGGCGAGTGAATCGCCGAATCGGCCACCGCGAGTTTTCCGCGGCGCGGGTCATTTCGCCGGCGTTGTTCCCAGTCGTGCTGGCCTGCAAACGTGTGCGGCGGCCGGCGAGCGACATGCTGACGGCAATCGTTGTTCTGCGAACGAATCCAGAACATCAAATTGACTTGGTTGAACTGGATCCCGACATGGCTGTAGTACGAATAGAACGGATCGTAGCCACCGCAAAAACCGCGGCGGTAGCCGATTTGAGACCATGCGCAAAAGTCGTTCCCCCAATAGCGGTCGTCGTACCAATCGCCGAAGTAGTAGCTGCGGCAATGCCGGCGGACGAATAAATGCGGCAGCAAGTCGTAGCTGGTGTTGATGACGCAACTGGGTGTGTAAACGTAGTTGAAGTCGAAGTACACAGGTCGGTTGTAGCAGACCGGTGCGAACACCAGCCCGCGGCAATCGAACAACCGGTCCCAATAGCCAGGTCGAAAGACGCAGCCGTAGGGGGTCCAGACATAAGTTGGCGGCACCCAGACCCAATCGGGGCGAATCGGGAGCCAGCATCCGGGTTGCCAAACGAATTGGTCGGCTTGATAGGCCCAGTGGCCCGGTGCGTAAAAGTGGTCGTCCGAAGGTGCAGGCGTGGAAGGCCCCACGTCCAGGCTCTCCGGCGGGGGAGGGTAGTACTGCAATTGGTCTTGGGCGGCGTCCATCCAGAAGCCGTTGATCCACAGAAAGCCTTCGGCGACGGCTTCCCAGAAACCGGGGACCCAGCGTTGCCCCGGCGGGAAGTCGCGCCAAATGCCGCTGATCCAAATGAAGTCCCGCCGTTCGTCGTCCCAAGCCCAATAGCCGGGAATCCACTGAACATTTTCGCCCGCCGGTTTGTATTCTGGCGGCAGTTCGTTGACCGGCGCGGGGGGTTGTCGCGGGACGGCCGGATTGGGGACCGGATCCGCTTGTGGCGCTTCCGCAAAGGCCTCGTGCAACGGCCCGCGCATGAGGAGCTCCATATCTTCCTGGGGCGCCGAGGCACGGGGAGGATTGACAACAGGGGCTGGCAAGCTCTCTTGGAAAAACGCGGGGGGCGATGCGGTCCACATCCCCACAACTGTCGCGAATGCGCTACAGAGTGTCATCAACTTGAACATGCCCATGCTCCCTTTCATCGCCGGTCGCGCGTCGAATTCGCCGATGGTTTACAATTTCGGCTGTAGATTCAAAACGTCGCGGATTTCGGTATCAGCGAATAGTGCAAGCAGCGTGCCGAATCGGAGTCGACGCGTCGTTACGAGATGCTGGAGGGGAGAGATGGCCGAAGTACCCAAGCCGGAGCGTTCGTTCGATCCTGCGGTGCCGGACGGGAGGAACTCGCTTGTCGGCCCCGACGGCATTGAGAATTTCTATACGGGCTCGGAACCTTTTTTTGCGTTTTTCACGCAGGCACAGATCTTACTTAGTAGTGTGCGGCTAACGCTGGAAAGCCGGGTGGTCGCGCCGACGTCAGACTTGGCGTCGCAGATGGAGGTTGCGCGACGAGGGTTCCAGCGGAACGGCAATCTCCAAGCAGCGCTCCAGGATACGGCTCGAATTGCCGGACAGTTTCGGCAACGCGTGCAGACCTGGGAGCGGGAATTTCAGAATTGCACGATCGACAAGCGTGGACTCAGCGGCTCGGTGATTCAACGGATTAAGTCGGAAGCCGCGCTCGTCCGCGGCAACGTCCGCTCGATCGAGCGGGCGCTGGTCAAGTTGGAAGTAGCGCTACAGCAGATGGTGGGAGAATCGGCGGAAGAGGGGAGCGGTTAGGGAAGGGGTTGTGGGTACATAGGCTTTGTCTCAAAACACAGTAGCGCATCCCAATGAGATTAGCCGCATGGCGCTAGCCTGCGGCTTCTTTGCGCATCCAACGCCGGAAACCGCAGGCTAGCGCCAGGCGGCTTCTTCGCGCATCGAACACCGGAAACCGCAGGCTAGCGCCAGGCGGCTGATGTTTTGGGACAAGGCACTGGGTACTGAGTACCAATTTCGAGTAGGAGTACGAGTACGAGGACGAGTACGAGCAGGAGATAGGAGTAGGAGCAGGGGTTAGGGCTATTCGTCGCCGGCGCGGAACCAGGGGACGAGCGTTGGGGAATACGAATGGATTTCGTTGGACTGGAAGTACAGATCGATTTCGCGGCGGGCTGATTCCGGGCTATCGGACGCGTGGACCAGGTTCATTTGGCGGCTGCTGCTGAAGTCGCCGCGGATCGTGCCGGGAGCCGCTTGCAGGCCGTTGGTTTTGCCCAACATTTCTCGGACGACGCGGACGGCGTCCAAGCCTTCGACGACCAAGGCGACGATCGGGCTGGCGGTGATGAAGGCTTCCAGCCCTTGATAAAACGGCTTGGCGACGTGTTCTGCGTAATGCTGGCGGGACATCTCCGGCGTGACCTGTAGCATCTTCATCGCCACGATGTTGAGGGCTTTGTTTTCGAAGCGAGCCAAGACTTGTCCGACCAAACGGCGCTGCACGCAATCGGGTTTCAAGAGGACGAGGGTCTGTTCCATAGCCGCGGCAGTTCTCTCTGAAAGGAAGGGGGAACGAATCAGTGATTTCGGCTGAATTTCGCGAAATTCTAGCAGCGCCGGCCGTTGGGAAGTAGGTGGCTGCCAGGGGTGCGATTCCGCGGCCTATGGACGTCGATGACTGGAGTGCGTCTAATAGGAAACAGAGCAATCTCTGCACGAATCGGGGCGGCACTTGCTGCCCGCTGGCCCCAAGAGACTTCCGCACGGGACACGAACCAGGGCGACCCAGCGCGGCCTCGGTTCGTTGCACGTGGCCCTATGTCGATTTTCCAATAAACGCAATCTTGCGCCGTTGTTTCCATCACGCCATTCCAGCAACGCGCGGCAGTTTCTCGAGTCTCATGATCACACCGAACGAGTCTTTCCCTTCCACCAAACCAGTTCAACAAGTCGCCGGCGTCACGGTGCGTTTAGCGGGGGACAGCGGCGACGGGATGCAGCTGTTGGGGACCCAGCTTACGAATACTTCCGCGCTGTCCGGCAACGACGTGGCGACGTTCCCCGATTTTCCGGCGGAGATTCGGGCGCCCCGGGGGACCCGCGCCGGGGTTAGCGGATTCCAAGTCCGTTTTGCATCGGAAGATATTTTCACGCCAGGGGATGGGCTGGATGCCTTGGTGGCGATGAACCCCGCCGCGCTCGTGACCAACTTGGCGGACCTCCGCGACAGCGGGATCTTGATCGTCAACAGCGAGAGCTTTGAGGACAAGGATCTCAAGCTGGCCAAGTTGAGTGCCAGTCCGTTGGAGGATGGCACGGTTGCGCGCTTCCGGCTGATCAAAGTTCCGATGACGTCGCTCACGCGCAATGCGGTGGCGGAATTGAATCTGGGGACGAAGATCGCCGATCGTTGCAAGAATTTCTTTGCGATGGGGTTGGTGTTCTGGCTGTACGGCCGGGATGTCGAGCCGACGTTGCGGTTTATCGATGAGAAATTCGCGTCCAAGCCCGATATCGCGGAGGCCAACCGCCGTGCGTTGCGGGCCGGCTGGAATTATGGGGAAACGACCGAGAGTTTCGCGACGACGTTTCAGGTCGCTCCGGCGCGATTGCCCGGCGGCACGTACTGCAATGTGATGGGGAACGAGGCGTTGGCTTGGGGGTTGCTGGCGGCTTCGCAACTCAGCCAGAAACCTCTGTTTCTGGGTTCCTATCCGATCACGCCGGCCAGCGATATCCTGCACCAGCTGAGCCAGTATAAGAATTTCGGCGTGCGGACGTTTCAGGCGGAAGACGAGATCTCCGCTGTCTGTTCGGCGATCGGCGCCGCCTTTGGCGGCTCGATGGCGGTCACGACCAGCAGCGGCCCGGGGGTCGCACTCAAGTCGGAGGGGATCGGTCTGGCCGTGATGTTGGAACTGCCGCTGATCGTCTTCGACATCCAGCGGGGAGGCCCCAGCACTGGTTTGCCGACGAAGACGGAGCAGTCGGACTTGTTGATGGTCTTGTTCGGGCGGAATGGTGAGAGCCCGATTCCGGTGATCGCCGCCCGCAGCCCATCCGACTGTTTCAATACCGTGATCGAAGCATGGCGAGTTGCTTCGCGATTCATGACTCCGATCTTTGTCCTTTCCGACGGATACATTGCGAACGGGGCGGAGCCCTGGCGGTTGCCGGATGTGAAGTCGTTGCCTCCGATCCCGATCGAACATCCGGGCCCGGGGAAGCCGGGTGAGGCCTACCTTCCGTACCAGCGCGATGCACAGTTGGCGCGGCCGTGGGCCTTGCCGGGGACGCCCGAGTTGATGCATCGAATCGGCGGATTGGAAAAGGAAGATGTCACCGGCAACGTCAGCTACGATCCGAAGAATCACCAGCACATGGTGAATACTCGTGCGGCCAAGGTGGCCAATATCGCGTCGATGATCCCGCCGACCGAGGTCGAGGGCGCCGAGCATGGTTTGCTGGTGTTGAGTTGGGGTGGGACCTACGGGGCTTGTCGCACGGCCGTGGAGCAGTCGCTGCAACGCGGTTTGGCGGTCGCGCATGTCCATTTGCGGTGGCTCAATCCGTTCCCCAGCGACTTGGGGGAGATCTTGCGGCGGTACGAGCGAGTTTTGATTCCCGAGTTGAACACGGGCCACCTGCGGATGTTGATTCGCGCGAAATTCCTGGTTGACGCGGCGGGCTACTCCAAAGTGCAAGGGAAGCCGTTCAGCGTGAGCGAATTGGTCGAGCAGATCGAGCGGTTGGCGAGCGCCAACAATGGATCGGGGAGCGCTCCGGCGCGGCAGGCGAGCGCGGCCACCCGGTGAGACGTGGTCGTGGGGAGTCGTGGTCGCACGGTTCGGTCCGGTGGCGAGGCGGCGATTCTCAGCAAGCGGTTTTAGTTTAGATGTACAGAAAGTTGCGGCGATGAGTATCGATCTTCCCGTTCTAAAGCCCACCGATTTTGCCTCCGACCAGGATGTTCGCTGGTGTCCCGGATGCGGTGACTATTCGATCTTGGCGCAGATGAAGAAAGTCCTGCCGGACTTGGGCGTGCGGCCAGAGAATACCGTGTTCATTTCGGGAATTGGCTGCAGCAGTCGCTTCCCGTACTACATGAACACCTACGGGATCCACAGCATTCACGGGCGGGCGCCGGCTTTCGCCACCGGCTTGAAGTCGACTCGGCCCGATCTCACCGTCTGGGTAATTACCGGCGACGGCGACGCCCTGAGTATCGGGGGCAACCATTTTCTGCACGCCATTCGACGGAATATCGACATCAATATCGTGCTGTTCAACAACAGCATTTACGGCTTGACGAAAGGGCAATATTCGCCGACGTCGCCGGTGGGGCACCGCACCAAGAGCACTCCGCGGGGATCGATCGACTACCCGCTCAATCCGATTTCGGTGGCGATCGCCGCCGAGGCGACCTTTGTGGCGCGGTCGATCGACGTCCATGCGCCGCATCTGATCGAAACGCTCCGCCGCGCGGCGGAGCATCGCGGGACGAGCTTCGTCGAGGTGTACCAGAACTGCAATGTGTTCAACGACGGCGCCTGGGATCACTTCACCGGGAAGGAGACCAAGGACGATACGCTGTTGCACCTGGAACATGGCAAGCCGCTGGTGTTCGGCAAGAATCGCGACAAGGGGATTCGCCTTCACGGGCTGGTTCCGGAAGTGGTCCAACTGGATGGAACCGTGGCGTTGGACGAACTCTTGTTCCACGACGAAGCCCTGGCCGATTCGCAAATGGCGTTTCTGCTGAGCCGGTTGCGGTATCCGCACTTCCCGGAACCAATCGGAGTCTTCCGGAATGTCAAACGGCCCTCGTACGACCAGTTGTTGAACGACCAAATCACCGACGCGATCGCCGAGCAAGGGGCGGGGGATCTGGAGTCTCTTTTCAAGAGCAGCGATACCTGGGTCGTCCCGTAACAGCCTGGGTAAAAAGGGCGGCGCCGGTTCTCCTCATCCAGCCGCCTGGCGCTAGATTGCGGAATCAGGCGCACGGGGTCCGAAGAAACCGCAGGCTAGCGCCAGGCGGCTGATTTTTCAACTGGCTGTGGAGCGGAATTCCTCAGCGGGTGCACCCACGTGGGAGCACCGGTTGTAAGGCCGGGGACGTGCCGAAGACTCGGATGAGTTACGGTGTGGTCCACTAGCGCGGCTTACAAAGCCGCGGTACATTTCCTAGGCCCGTGGTACGTGCACAAAGCCGCGGTACATTTCCTAGGCCCGTGGTACGTGCACAAAGCCGCGGTACATTTCCTAGGCCCGTGGTACGTGTACAAAGCCGCGGTACATTTCCTAGGCCCGTGGTACGTGCACAAAGCCGCGGTACATTTCCTGGGCCCGTGGTACGTGTACAAAGCCGCGGTACATTTCCTAGGCCCGTGGTACGTGTACAAAGTCGCGGTACATTTCCTAAGTCGTGGTACGTGTACAAAGCTGCGGTCGATTTCCGAAGACGCGGTACGTGTACAAAGCCGCGGTATCATCGCAAAACCGCGTTACCGCGGTCTCTTCGAAGTACAAACGGTGCTCGCAAACTCTTGGCGGTACTGGTTTGAGGGAAACCGAGAGTATTTCCGCGGTTCTTTCGCTGGCGACAATTGAAACTCGCTGGGGAACTTGCGAGAATAACGATGAGCCTATCAGCGTTGTCAGGGGTGTTTCGGAGAATCGGCGCGGTTTCATGCCAGAGATTTCTTCCAACCCGTTTTTGTCAGCCCTGGCGCGCTCCGGACTGTTAGACTCCGAACAGTTCGAAACGATTGCGGCGGTGGTGGATCCGGCCGCCGAGCCGAAGTCGATTGCCAGCCTGTTGGTCCGGGAGCAGGTTCTGACCCCCTGGCAGGCCAAATTTTTGTTGAGTGGGCGCGACAATCTGCTGATCGGCAAGTACGCCTTATTGGAGCGGTTGACGCAAGACGAGTTGGGGGACAAGTTCTTAGCGCTCCACCAGCAACTGGGGCGGCGAGTCGACTTGCAGATTCTGCCGGCCGAACTGACGCAACAAGCCGACCTGTGGCAAAGGTTCTTGGGGGAGACCACGGCTGCGGCCAAACTCGATTCGCCGGCGCTGGTTCACGTGTACGACGTCGATCAGCATCAGGGGCGGTACTATATCGTTTCCGAGCACTTTGAGGCGCGGCCGCTTCAGTTGATTCTTTCGCGCGGCGAGACTTGGGATTTGGTGGACATCGCCCAGATCGCTCGGCAATGGCTGGCCGGCCTGAAGTACGCGGTAGGAAACGGCGTGTTGCATCGCGATCTGAATTCGCAATCGCTGCTGGTCGCAGAGGACGGGACGGCCAAGGTCGGAAACATGACATTGGGATCGCTTTCCCGCCGCCTGCATCAGGCGGACGCCGATGTGATGGTCGCCACGACGGCCGAGGATGACATTGCCCAATTGGGCCGAGCTCTGTTGCAGTTTGTCGATACGTGCGGGGGCGCCGCCGATCCACATTCCCGTCAGCGGTTACGAGCCATTTTCGACCAACTGACCCGGGTTCGCTCCGGCGATGTGGAATTGCCAGGAATCCAAGCCAATCTGGAGCAGTGGATCGCGAGACAACAGCGGGCGATGGCCGACGCGGTCGACGCGGCGAAGTCGGCCAAACCATCCGGCAAACCAGGCGCGGCCACGGTTCCCAGCAACTCGGTATTCCAGCTGATGCTCCGCTATCAACCTTGGTCGTGGGTGGCGGCTTCCTGTGCAGCGTTGGGGGTCGTCGGGTTGTTTGGGTGGTGGATCGGCCTACTTGGCGGGCAAAGTCCCTCGGCGGGGGATCCCCTGACCGACAAGCCGCCCGCGGCGCGCCGAATCGATCCGCGCGGCAGTGCCGCCGCGAAAAAAGCGGACTCGGTTAAGTCCGGTCCCAGTTCGCCGCTGGACCAGGCCGTGCAAAAGCAGCAAGCGGCTGCTCAAGCAGCGGACGAGAGTGGTGCGGCCAATCCGCCGCCTGCCGACAAAGGAGATTCTTCGACGCCGCCGGCGGATGCGAGCGCAGAACCGAAAGCAGCTGAGCCGGCTGAGGGCTCGACGACCGCTCCGCCCGCGCCGGCGGTCTCGCCGTTGCCCGGGCAACGTGCACCGGCACCCGCGGTTTCGCCGGTGGGCACGGAGAAGATGATCACGGTGGAAGAATCGATGCGAAATGGCGTCGAGTCAGGCGACGCGCCGGTCCCGCCGAGCGATTCGGGCTCGTCGGTTCCCTCCGCCCCCAATCCGGCCGGTGAAGCTCCGTCCCCGGCAGGGGAATCCGTGCCCTCGGCCGATCCTCAGTCACCCCCATTCGCCGGCCTGCCGACGGCGTTCGAGTTACCTGCGGATTCGAACGAACAGTCGCCGCGGACGATTGGGCTGGTGCACACCGGAGGTCAACATCTCTTGGCGCTTACGCTGCTGAGCGATCGTGAGTTGACGCGAAAGACCGACTTCGAGTTGGTGCGGGATGCCGGAGAACTGTCTCAAAGTTGGACAGTCCGCGGCACTCAACGGGGGAACCGAGAGCCGATCGAGTTGGCTCGGTTTTGGTTGGAGGAGAGCCGCCTGCAATTCGCCTGGTTGGCGGGGGCGAGCGCGAATCAGAATTTTGGTTATATGCGGAATTGTGTGCTCAAGTTGGAATGCCGCAACGATTTCCGGTATCTGCCGCTCCGCGCCCCGCTGCAGTTGCCGGCGCTGACCGTTTCGGCCGATTCGCCGCAAGCCAAGTCCGAATTCGAACTGCCGTTTCTTCCCGAGGGAGCTTTGCACGTCGTCGTGACAAAGATTGGCGCCCAGCCGGCGGATGCAAAGGACGCATTCCTGTTCGTGTTTGAACCGCTGGAACAGGAGATTCCGGAGCGCGGCGTCTGTTCGGTGTTTCTGACGCAGAAAACCGATCGCTTTTTCCGCTTGGACCTGGAGGCGAAAATTGGCAAGAAATCGACGGTGGCCGCCAAGTTTCTGATCGCCGCCAATCCGTTCTCACCGACCGACCGCGTCTATTCTCCCAAGCTGTACGAAGAGCTTGATACGCTGTTAGAAAACCACGCTCAAGACGTGTCTGCGGAAGTAACGGGTCGCACGGAATTCTGGGAAGCAAATCGCAACTCCAAGGAGCTCGAGGGAAAAATCACCAAGTTTAAAGAAACGATTGAGGACGCTAAGAGTCGACTGGAAGCGTCGAACATGATGGTGAATCAACTCCACGAGCAGCACGCGGCGACCGAGCATCTTTTTGGGCAGCCGATCGAAGTTCGAATCTACTTTGACTTGGGGGAGCAGCAGGTCGATTTGGCGCGATTCAGTGCGATCACGGATATCGCGGGTGCGGCCAACCAATAGTCGTCCTCCGACGCATACCCTCTGGCCTGTGGCAGAAGAAAGCGGCATCTCAGCCACAAGAAGCACAGAAGTCACAAAACGCTGGATTTCGTTAGAGCCAAGACGTTTCAAGGTATTCTGAGCATTATCCGTGTTCCCTCTCCCCTCGTGGGGAACGCGAGCCGAATGATCCGCGGAAAGGCTCATTTGTGCGTCTTGTGCTTTTTGTGGCCAGTTGTCCCATGGCACAACGGAAAACGTGTGGCGCCCCCCCGCTGCAATTAGCCACAAATTTTCGGCAAGCTGTAGTAAGGTGTTACGAATACGATTGGGCGAGGCGCGGGCCCCCGATCGCCTCCAGCGTCCCGCCGTGCCGGTTGCGGCGGATGCGTGTTGCGTTTACGATCACCCCCAAGTCTCCGCGCGCGGATCGCGAGAGAATGGGTTTGCCGACTTTCACGATACCCAATTTCACGATACCCAATTTCAATGGGGAGGTTCACCGATGCAAGGTTTGTTGATTGCCGTAGGCGGTCTGCTGTTGATCCTGTTCGTTCTGGTGATCCTGGCCATCGGCATCTACAACGGGCTAGTGGCCTTGCGGAACCGTTATGAGAACGCGTTTTCGCAGATCGATGTACAGCTGAAGCGTCGTTACGACTTGATCCCCAACCTGGTCGAAGTCGCCAAGGGGTACATGAAGCACGAACAAGAGACGCTGCAGAATGTGATCGAGGCGCGGAATCGGGCCTTCGCTGCCGGTCAGAAGGCGGCGGCCAATCCGGGCGACCCGGCGTCGATGTCCCAGTTGTCCAGTGCGGAGACGCAGCTCAATGGCGCACTGAGTCGCCTGTTGATGGTGGCCGAAGCCTATCCGGACTTGAAGGCCAATACGAATATGATGGCTTTGCAGGAGGAGTTGACTTCGACCGAAAACAAGGTCGCGTACTCGCGGCAAGGGTACAACGATGCAGTGACGCAATACAACATTGCCCGCGAGAAGTTCCCGGCGGTTTTGTTTGCCGGAGTGCTCGGGTTCCGCGAAGCGCAACTGCTGGAGATGGAAAATCCCAAAGAGCGCGAAGCGCCCCAAGTCAAGTTCTAGGGCCGAGCCGCCGTGGATTTTTTTGCCAGCCAAGAACTTGCTCGCCGCAAGACCCGCGTCATGCTCGTATTGTTTGGGCTGGCGGTGCTGGGTTTGATCCTGGGTGTGTACCTCCTGATCCTTGGGATCTTGGCGCTCGACGCCGGGCGAATGATCCAAGGGAGCGTCGATCAGGCGTTGGACCGCGGCGGGTGGGGGTGGATCTGGTTTCGGCCCGAGATTCTGTTGGGCGTGTCTTTGGTCGTGGGGCTGGTAGTCTCGCTGGGGAGCCTTTACAAGATCGCACAGCTTCGTGGAGGCGGGTCCTCCGTCGCGGCGATGCTCAACGGCCGCCGGCTCCTGCCGAATTCGACCGATCTGCACGAGCGGCGGCTGTTGAACGTGGTCGAGGAAATGGCGATCGCTTCGGGTACGCCGGTTCCGCCGGTGTATGTCTTGGACCACGAAGCGGGAATCAACGCGTTCGCGGCGGGCTATACGGTCGACGACGCGGTGATCGGAGTCAATCGTGGAACGCTGACGCAACTCAGTCGGGACGAGTTGCAGGGGGTGATCGCCCACGAATTCAGCCATATTCTCAACGGCGACATGCGGATGAGCGTGCGGATGATCGGGATCCTGCACGGGATCCAGTTGGTCGCGTTGATTGGCTACTTCATTGTTCGCAGCATGTCCGGACCGGGCAGCCGCTCCAGTTCTCGCTCCAACGGCAAAGGGGATAGCGGACGGGTCGGCGTATTCCTGCTGGGCGTCGGTTTGATTGTGCTTGGATCGATCGGATTGTTTTTTGCACGGCTGATCAAAGCCTCGGTGTCGCGGCAGCGCGAATACCTGGCGGATGCCTCGGCGGTCCAATTCACCCGCAATCCGGAAGGGATTGCCGGAGCGCTGAAGATGATCGGCGCCGTGGAAGCCGGATCGACGGTCAAGGCCAGCAACGCCGAAGTCGCCAGCCACATGTATTTCGCCGACATGTTCGACGGGCACATCGCCCATTTGTTCGCCACGCATCCGCCGCTGATTCCGCGAATCCAGAAAGTCGATCCTCGGTTCGACGGCGATTTTCAGGAGTACGTCAAGCTGCGCGCGCGGCGATTGGAGCAGCAGCGGGAGCGAGACCAGACCGCGGAGGGCTCGCGGGAACGACTCGGCCGACTGGGAGACCGATTCCGGCTCCCGACCGCGGGTATGCGGTTCCCTTTGGACCCGGCCATTTTGATCGCGGGGATCGGCGATCCGTCGAGCGACGACGTCGACTATTCGGCTCAGATTCAAGCGCATGTTCCGCAGACAATCGCCGCGGCGATCCGGGAAGTTTTTTCGGCCCGATGCGTGGCGTTGGCGATGTTGCTGAGTGAACAGACCGAAATTCGGGAGAAGCAGCAGGCCCTCATCGCACGCGGGGAAGGGGACGCCACGCTCCGCGAGGCGGTTTCGTTGCAGCCCGCGGTTGCGGCGCTGCCCCCGGCCGTGCGCTTGCCTGTGCTGGAGATCCTGCAGGGGACTCTCGCCGGAATGTCCGATCGCCAGTACGCCACGTTTCGCGAGACCGTCGCGTCGATGTCCGCCGCCGATCAACGTCTGAGCCTGTTCGAGTTCTTCCTGCACCACCATCTGATCAATTACCTGGATCGGCGGTTCGGCAAGTTGCTGCCGCAAAACGAAGTCCACCACGATCTGAGCGGACTGGAGGGGGAGGTGGCGGCGATTCTGGCGTTGCTGGTCCACAGCGGCCATCGCGAATTGGGATTGGCCCAGCAGGCATGGGCCGCTGCCTGGAAGTCGCTGCCGACTCGGAAAGCTGCTCCGCCGCTGCCCGCGCGAATTCCGGGCAACCTGAGTTCGACATCGCAATCCCTGGTCCGGTTGGCACGCGCCACCCCAGAACTCAAGCGCCAGATTCTGTCAGCAGCGGCGATTGCGATCACATTCGATCAACAGGTCACAACGGCCGAGGCCGAACTTTTCCGCGCGTTTTCCGAGTCGCTCGATTGCCCGGTTCCGCCGATTGTCGCGACCGAATTTCAATCGCAAAGAACCACCGAACCATCGCCTCGGTCGTAACGGCGGCGATGCTGGCACTTGTGCTCCCCTAAAGTTCGCGACCGGTTCCTGTCGAATCAAAGGGGACATCGGTCGCGGCGTAGCAGCGATCGGACCAGTCATCGCATTTCGTGGTTGCCCAAACCGCCAAGATTTCGCAAGCTACTTGACCGTCTGAGTCGGTTGCGATACTTTTGAATCGCCGCGACTTGGCTGGGTGAGTAGCCGGAAATTGACCAGGCGCCGCGGATTGAATTGGCGTCGTAGCCAAGTGGCTAAGGCAGCGGATTGCAAATCCGCCATCGTGGGTTCGACTCCCACCGACGCCTCTTTTTTTCTGGCCTCGCACGGATCTGCGATCGATTCAGTGCGCAATCTTCGCCACAGGAAGCACAGACGTCACAAAAAATTGGTTCTTTACCGACCCGATTGCACTCGTCTTCTTTCTGTGAGTCTTGTGCTTTTTGTGGCTGGCCCCCCTAGTCCCCCTAGCCGCCTTTTGAAAAAGTAGGCCGGCAACAAGGAGGCTGGGCGACGAAGTTCCAGCGCTAACGATTTTGCGATGGAAAACCACGGTGCCGGAGACGAGAAGACTAGTTCCGGACTACTCTAGGGCTTTTTCCACAGGCTGTCAGCGGGCTGGTGTGTCGGATCGCCGGAAGAAAAGCACGTGCTGCCAGGGGAGATCGCTAAATTCGGAATCGAAGGCGAAGCCGTTGGCGGTGACTTCTTTCAGAACCTGGTCTCGCGTCATCTTGTGTTCGGCTTTGATCGGGACGTCGGGATCTTCGGCTCGGAATTCTACGAAGACGACGCGGCCATCCGGTTTGAGTGCGCGGCGAATGGCCGCCAACATTTGTTCCGGATAAGAGAATTCGTGATACACATCGACCAGGACCATCAGGTCGATCGAACCCTCCGGCAGGTGTGGATCCAGGAACGAGCCCAACACCGGTGTGACGTTTTCTAGGGCATCGTCCTGCAGGCGATCTCGCAGGAGGCCGAGCATTTCTGGCTGGATATCGACCGCGTAAATGTGACCGGTCGGAATCAGCTTGGCGACCGCGGCGGTATAATACCCGTTTCCGCAGCCCAGGTCGCACACCGTCATTCCGGGACGCAGCCCGAGATTGGCCAATAGCAGAGAGCAGCGTTCTTCGCCTTCTCGCGTGGTGCGAGTGAGCCAGGGCGCACCGTGGTAGCTCATGGTGGTGGCGATCTGCCGACCCATGTATTCGGTCAGCGGTTCGGGTGTGGATGGCGGCGGCGGTTCCGTTTGGGACGATCCGGCCAGCGGCCAACAGCAGAGCAGAAGTAATCCGCCCCAAGCGGCTCCGCGGATCGCCCTGGAAAACTGGCGTCCGTGATTCGGGCGACTTGACTTGCGGGACGTCTGGCGGATAAAGGACGGGAGTCGGCTCGGCATCGGGATCTCGCGGTAAGGCATATGGGCGTGGGCTGGCTTCGCGAAGACTCTGCGTCGCCAGCGACTATTGGACAGGGAGGATAGGAAAATGGCAAGTTTGCTGGGGGGAGCTACGGTTCAGTGAGCAGCGAGCAAAGTCGGCGACGACATCGGTTTCAGGAGACTGCCCGGCGGTTTCGCGCCGGAAAGATTTCGCTCGTCGAATTCGCCGACGAGTTTTTTCCGGTGGCCGAGGAGACACCTGCTCCGTCCGGGGAGATCACGGCGCCGTTTCGCCGGTTGAGTCCCCGACCGGCGGCCTGCCACAAAGGGACCTTTGGCCACGTGCTGGTCGTGGCCGGATCCCTGCCGATGTCGGGGGCAGCGGCTCTGTGCGGACTGGCG
>JBGSLW010000098.1:0-22950 GCA_041740495.1 Pirellulaceae bacterium | reverse complement strand
TCGGGCTGATCTGGGGGGCAGCTCGCGCCGCGCCGGCCTGGCACTCAAGGCCGCCGCCGACGAAACGGGCAAACCCGCCTACCTGGAAATGTCCAGTATCAACCCGGTCGTCATTCTCCCGGGGGCGCTCGCGGAACGCAGCGCGGAAATCGTCGAGCAGTTTTGCGGCAGTTGCACGTTGGGGGCAGGGCAGTTCTGCACCAATCCCGGATTGCTCATTGTAGGGGACGACGCTTTGTCCGCCTCCTTCATCGACGCGGTCGTCGCCAAGCTGCGAGCAACCGCTCCGGGAACGCTGTTCTCTGCGGGGGTCCGCGATGGACTTCAAGCCAGCGTGGCGCGCGTCCTCGCCGGCGGAGCCAACTTGCGGTGCGGCGGACATCCTGTGCCGGGTGACCGCTTCGCCTACGAAAACACACTGCTCACGGTCTCCGCCGCGAAGTTCCTGGCCGATCCCCAGACCTTCCAGACCGAGATGTTCGGCGCCGCCACCTTGGTCGTTCTGGCCCGCGACAGCGAAGATCTCAGCGCCGTGCTCCGTACCCTCGAAGGGAACCTGACCGGAACCATCTACACGTCGCGGGGCGCTCCCTCCGCCCACGAAGACGCCCAATACGCCCAGGTCGCTGCGGCGCTGCGACCGCGCGTCGGGCGGTTGCTGGAGAATAAAATGCCTACGGGAGTCACCGTCTCACCGGCGATGCACCACGGCGGACCGTTCCCCGCCACGGGGCACCCCGGATTCACCGCCGTCGGCATTCCCGCGTCGCTCCGGCGATTCGCCATGCTGCAGTGTTTCGATGCGGTTTCCGAATCGCATTTGCCTCCCGCGTTAAGAGACCGCGCTCCCCACGGTCAACTCTGGCGCCAAATCGATGGTCGGTGGACTCAACACGATGTCTAGCCCCTTCCTCGCCGAAATTGAAGTCGTCGACTCGCATACAGGAGGCGAACCCACTCGGGTTGTGCTGGCGGGCGGGCCCGATCTTGGGTCGGGAACTCTCGAGAAACGCCGCGAAAGATTGCAGCGGCAGTTCGATTCCTTCCGCTCCTGCGTCATCAACGAACCGCGCGGCTCCGATGTGCTGGTGGGGGCATTGATTTGCCCACCCGAAGATCCCCAAGCTTCCGTGGGGGTGATCTTTTTCAATAACGCCGGCGTCCTGGGAATGTGCGGCCACGGCACGATCGGTTTGATGGTGACCCTCTTCCATTTGGGCCGCATCCAAGCCGGCGCGCACCGCATCGATACTCCCGTCGGCCCGGTCACCGCCACCATCCACGACGCGCACCGGGTCACCGTCGAAAACGTCGCCAGCTACCGCTGGGAACGGGACGTGCCTGTCGAGGTTCCAGGGTACGGGACCTTTCGCGGCGATGTCGCTTACGGCGGAAACTGGTTTTTCCTGGTCCGCGAACACGCTGAACGGATCGTACTAGACAACGTCGCCCGATTGAGTCTGGTAACCAGCGCGATCATGCAAGCACTTCAGACCCAAGGGATCGCGGGAAAAAACGGCGAACGGATCGATCACGTCGAGCTGTTTGCGGCGGAAGACCCGGCCGTCGCCGATAGTCGCAATTTCGTGCTTTGCCCCGGCGGCGCTTTCGATCGCTCTCCCTGCGGCACGGGGACCTCCGCCAAGGTTGCCTGCCTGGCAGCCGACGGCAAACTGCCAGCCGGCCAGATCTGGCGACAAGCCAGCATCTGCGGCAGCGTATTCGAGGCGACTTACCGGCGGAACGAACACCATCAGATCCTCCCCAGTATCACCGGCGCCGCCTACCTATGCGGCCGAGGCCACCTTCTGGTCCAAGCCGGCGATCCCTTCGCGGAAGGCATCCGGCGATGAGTGAAAACGACTTTGATAGCGTGATCGTCGGCGGGGGAGTCATTGGCGCCATGTGCGGCTGGTACCTTCGCCAGGTCGGTCAACGTGTCGCCATCGTGGACGAAGGAAAATTTGGCGGCGCCTGCTCGCACGGCAACTGCGGCTATATCTCCCCCAGCCACGTCCTTCCGCTGACCACCCCCGGCACGGTCTGGAAGGGACTCAAGTCGATGTTGCGCCCCGATTCGCCGTTCTATATCAGGCCGCGAGCGTCCCCCACGTTCTGGCGGTGGATGTGGAACTTTTCGCGGCGCTGCAATGCGCGCGATATGTGGTCCGCCGCCGCCGGAATCCATACCTTGCTACAATCCTCCGCCCAGTTGTACGCCCAGTTGATCGACGGCCAGCGTCTGCAATGCGAATGGGAACGGCTCGGGCTGCTGTTTGTCTTCCGGTCGACGCACGAATTCGACGAGTACGCCAGGGTGAACGACGAAGTCAACCAGCGGTTCGGCGTCAACGCGCAACCCATCCCCGGGGATCGCTTGTGCGCGTTCGAACCGGCGCTCAAAGAAGGGTTGGGCGGGGCCTGGTATTTCGACTGCGACAGCCACCTCCGCCCGGATAAGCTGATGTCCGAAATGCGGCGGCTCCTGGTCAGTAGCGGCGTGCAGATTTTCGAAGGGGTGCGCGTCGGCGGCTTGGATTGCGAGAATCATCGCGCCCGCGCTGTGCGGACCAACGGCCCGACGCTGCAAGCCGCCCACGTCGTCGTCGCCACGGGGGCTTGGACGCCGTTCCTCAACTCGACCC
This sequence comes from Pirellulaceae bacterium, assembly GCA_041740495.1. Taxonomy (GTDB): domain Bacteria; phylum Planctomycetota; class Planctomycetia; order Pirellulales; family Pirellulaceae; genus JANMEB01. The sequence continues at coordinate 20,305 of JBGSLW010000098.1, read as the reverse complement.
TCGGGTGCTCGATCCCCATCCAGCCCGGAAAAGGGTACTCCTTGACCATGCCAAGGCCCAAGCTCTGCCCGCGGTACCCCCTGATCTTCGAAGAGCACAAGGTCGCGATCACCCCGATGCAATCCGCCTACCGCATCGGTTCGACGATGGAGTTCGCCGGCTACGACCGAACCGTCAACCCGCGACGGCTGAACGCGCTCAAATCCGGCGCGGAGGTCTACCTCCGCGAACCGCATACCACGCCGATCTTGGAAACCTGGTACGGCTGGCGACCGATGACCTGGGATAGCCTACCGTTCATCGATCGGGCTCCGATTGCATCCAATGTCTACGTCGCCGCCGGGCACAATATGCTGGGTATCTCTTCCGCTACCGCCACCGGCAAACTAATCGCCGAACTGGTCACCGGCGAGGTCCCTCATCTGGACATCCACCCCTACCGCATCTCCCGCGCGTAATTCAATTGCCAAAGTAGAGCAATTGTCAAAGTAGAGCAATTGTCCCCAATTGCTCCTCCGCGTTACACCACACACCGGGGCTTAACAGTTGAGGACAACTGTTCTACGCTTCCCGAGTAGAGCAAATGTCCCCAATTGCTCCTCTTCTCTCCCCCCGATGGACTATCATAATGCAATAGAAAGGGGATCCGACTCATGCTCCACCGCGTCGTCTCAATTGGCCTGGCCTCCATTGCGTTGCTGGGGTCCGCTTTGTACGGTCAACAACCCGCTGCCGTAATCGGTGTGCCGCTCCGGGCAACTCGGGTGCTCCAATCCGCGGGCGGCACCGAATTCATCGAAGTCGATTACGGTGAAGACGGCGTCGTGCCTCAGGTTGGGTCGACTCTTCCCGTTGGAGCCGACGGTGTTAGCTCCCCTCAGTCCACCACTCCGAAACTCGTCGACCTGGTCACTTCCCAACCGATCAGCCGGCGGGCCAGCGATATCGTCCGCGGCAAGTTATTGGGACCCCACCAACTGCAGCCCCCGAACGCCGGCGCTACTCCGGCCGGACCACCCAGTCCCATCTCGGCGGCGGCCGCGCCGCCCAAGCTGGGCGTCCCCAGCCCCGAATCGTACGCGGCGTACTGCGCCCAAGCGGCCACTCGCGCCGTCGAACGGCAGGCCGAACAATTTCGCATCGACGTGACGTTGGGCAACTGGCCCGCGGTCGCCAAAGTCGTCTCCGACCTTCCCGCCGAGGACGCTGCCCGCATCGCAGATTTCTTGCTGATGTCGCTCACCCAACCGATCGTCCCGGCGCCCACCGCGCTCCCCAATCCGCTCCGGCCCGGTCAACCTGTGCAAGCGAGCGAACTGCCGGAGATGCAATACCTCACCAGCAATGATGTTTTGGCGATCGCCGACTTGTTTCCCGTCGAGCCGAACGAGACGCAGATCGCGCAACTCGCGATGTTGTTGCAGTTGGCCCAGTCCCAAGGGTTCGCACTCGACTCGTTCGTCGCTCAACTGCAGACGGGGACGCGCTGGCTGGGGGGTGAACGGATCGAGAACCGGATCCGCGCCTCCCAACTCCTCGCGCAGATCGGACTGGATGAACAGGCTGCGAAACTTCTCCCCGCCTTCGAGGAACTCGACCGCACCCATGCCGGATTGTTGAGTGAGTTCGCCGACCTGGCGCAGAAACACTTCGCCCGGGAGCGGAAGCAACTCCACGTGCAACAGGCGTGGGACTGCTACGGCGCGGTGCTGGAATTGACCACCGCCTCCCGCGACGACAAATCCCACGCGCTCGAACAGCTCATTCGTCTCTCGCCCAAAGTCGAAAAATCGATCAGCCAGGCCTGGCTCGATGCCGGACTGCAAGCCGATCCGCAGCGCCGCGGGACCATCCTGGCCACGCTCGGCGCTCGCGCCTTGGCGGGTCCCCACGAGAATCCATCCAACCCCCAGGAGCGATTGGAATGGCTGCAGTTGCAGCGCCAGGTCGTGGAGAAGGTTCTGAACCAGGTGAACCAGGGGGCGGAAACTCCCGAAGCCCTGCAAGCCCCGCTCTCGCTGCTGGGGACCGCCTGGCTCCGCGAGGCCGAACTCAGTCTCAACCAGGCCGAGATGTCGATGGGCAACTCCTACATGCAAATCGATATGTACGGCAATTATTACTGGGTCGATCCCAACCAGGCCGCTCGCATGGCCCAACAGCAAGGGTTGGCGATGCCGATCTCCCTCCACGAACTGATCGAATGCCGCCCCAACGATGCGTGGATCGGGGCCGTACAGCCCGATCTCCAATTGGCGTTTCCCAAAATGCTGATCCGGCTGCACCTCCGCCACGACCAGGAAGATCAAGCCTTTCCGTGGATCGAACAGGTCGCCGCGAAGGAGCCCGCCGCAACGCAACAGCTAGTCGATGAATTCCTACAGACCTGGACGCGCAACCACGATCCCAACAGCGAACGCCGGATGCAGAACCGCTACATCTACTTCTATGGCTTCGAGCAGAAAGCGGATTCAATCCCACTCACCCGCAGCAAGCAGGAACGGAATATCGCGGAGCTCGGCCAATGGGTCGAGCGCATTCGCGGGTTGCCCCTGAAGGAACTGGACGAGACTCAATTGGCCGCCGCCTTCACCACCTGCCACTCCAGCGCCGAAGTCTTCCGCCTGTCGGCGATCGAACAAGTCTTCGGCCCGATCGAAAAGCTGAAGCCGGAGACCATCGCCTCGCTGGCGGGCACCATGCGCTCCAACCTGGCCACCGTGTGGCGCTCCGTCCGCGAACAAGAGGCCAAACAAACCAACCGCCGCGAACCCCAGATCCAACAAGAAGTCGTCCGCGGCTACGAAGTCGCCCGCCGCGTCGTCGATCGCGCCTTGCAGGCATCGCCCAACCACTGGCAACTGCTGCTGGCCGCCGCCTGCCTCGCCCACGACGAAAACGACTACCAACAGAGCATCCAAAAGAGCTCTGAATTCAGCGCGCGGCGCGAAGCGGTCCTGCAGCAATTCGCCGCCGCCGCCGCCCAATACGCCGCGATCGTTCCCCAACTGGAAGCTGCCAAACAGACGACCGATGTCTACGACTACTGGTTCTACGCCAGTCTGGGTGCGGTGGACCTCGGCCGGATCACCGCCGAAACCGTCCCGGCACAAAAGCAATTTCCGGTTATCCGCCAGGCGATCGACAACTTGCCCGGAGAAATCGCCGCCGATCACCTCGCCAAGTTCGCCAACAACCTGTTCACACGCATGAGCCCCCTCAAGCCGGAACTCAAATACCGCTACCTCAAGGGAGGCTTTGAAATTGTGGGGGACCACGCCCGCGCCGTCGAAGCCCGCAAGCTCTTTCAATATTACAACGACCTGATCGGCGAAATCCAACTGCTGAATCAAATCGACGGCAGCGACGTCGTCGGTCATTCTCAGCCTTTCGGCGTCTACCTCAGTATCCGCCACACCGCCGAGATCGAGCGCGAGTCGGCGGGCTTCGCCAAGTATGTGCAAAACCAGAACGCCATGCAGTTCGCCTACAACTACGGCCGACCCACCGAGGACTATCGCGACAAGTTTGAAAAGAACGTCCAGGAAGCGTTCAGCGAACATTTCGAGGTCATGTCGATCGCCTTCGAAGACCCCAAGAACATGCGCTCGCGCGAAGACGAACAGCCCGGCTGGCGCGTCACCCCCTATGCCTATGTCGTCCTCAAGCCGCTGGGACCCCAGGTCGACAAGCTTCCCGCCGTCCAGCTCGATCTGGACTTCCTGGATACCTCCGGCTACGCGGTCATCCCCGTCCACTCGGCCATCGTTCCGATCGATGCGGCGCCCGAACGCGTACCACCCCGTCCATTCGCCAACCTAACGGTTTCGCAGACGTTAGACGAACGGCAAGCCGCCGAGGGGAAACTGATTGTGGAAATCAAGGGGACCGCCCAAGGACTCGTCCCCGACCTCGACGAAATCCTCGACCTTCGTTTTCAGAATTTCGAGGTCGCCTCGGTCGACGAACAGCCGGTCCTCCCCAGCGGCTTCGATCCCAAAGCCGAATCGATCGTGATCAACTCCGATCGAGCCTGGACCGTAAGCCTCCAGCCGCGCGACAACGCCGCCCCCCCGCGCGAATTCGGCTTTGCCCAATCGAAAATCGAAGAACTCACCAGCGTCCTCCAGCGCTACGAAGACGCGGATCTGGTCGCTGCCGAACCGGTCGTCTCCCTGGAACGGACATACCGCGCCCGCACGGCGAACCCCTGGCTGTGGGGTGCACTCGCCGCCGTGTTGCTCGGCGTGTTCGCTGTCGGCTGGCGTTGGGCCGCGTACCGGCCGGCGAACAAAAACACCGCGGACCAATGGTCGGTGCCCACCGATCTCAATCCGTTCACCGTCCTCTCGCTGTTGCAGCGGATCCGCGACGAGTCCCCCATCGGACAGCGGCACCGGCACGAACTCGATCAGTCGATCGCCGACTTGGAAAAATACTACTTCGGCCCCACCAACGGACAACCCACCCCGGATCTGCACTCCATCGCTCGCAACTGGACCACCAAAGTCCACCAGACTCGCGGATAGTCTTGAGGCTTAAGGTCTGAGGCTTGAGGTTTCCAATCTTGAATCTTGAATATTGAATCTTAAATATTGAATTTTGACTTTTTCCTACTTGATCTTCACCCTTCACCCTTCACCCTTCACCCTTCAAAACCCCCTTCTCCTCCGTTCGCTGTACCGAACCAGCGCTCGTTCAATGATCGGCTGCGCTGCACTCGCCGGTTGGAATCCTTCCACTTCCACCGCCTTTCCTTCCAGCGTCTTGTAATCCTGAAAAAACCGCTGCACCATCGCCAGCCGATGCGGCGGCAGTTTATCCGCCTCGCGAAAGCTGTTGTATTCCGGGTCGTGCACCGCCACCGCCAAGATCTTGTGATCCAGTTTCCCGGTGTCCAGCATCGTCATCACCCCGATCGCCCGCGACCGCACCATCGTCAGCGGCGCAATCGGCTCCTGGCACAGAATCAACACGTCCAACGGATCGTCATCCTCCGCAAACGTTTGCGGGATGAACCCGTAATTCACGGGATAGTGCACTGCCGAATACAAGATTCGATCAAGCCGCAAGAGCCCCGTTTTCTTATCGAGTTCGTACTTCACCTTGGAGCCTGCCGGGATCTCCACAATTCCCACAAACTCGTCGGGCAAATTCTCACCCGGTGTCACATCGTGCCAAGCATGCGTCATTGTGTTCCTTCCATTCTCATCGTTGCGCTTATCCGAACGAACGAGTCTACTTCATTGTGATCGCCCCTAATCCCATCAGCCGCCGGTCCCATCAGCCGCCGACCCCATCAGCCGCCATGCGCTAGCATGCGGTTTCTTCTGCGTGCTGCGCCGACGACCGACCCAACCGGCGGAAACCGAGGCTAGCGCCTATCGGCTGATGGTACGGGCCAGCGCCTATCGGTTGATATTCGTTGCACACTCTGGCAGTCTTCACGGCGCGCTGCACTGACCCCATCAGCCGCCGATCCCATCAGCCGCCATGCGCTAGCATGCGGTTTCTTCTGCGTGCTGCGCCGGCGACGGACCCAACCGGCGGAAACCGAGGCTAGCGCCTATCGGCTGATGGTACGGGCCAGCGCCTATCGGCTGATATTCGTTGCACACTCTGGCAGTCTTCACGGCGCGCTGCACTGACCCCATCAGCCGCCATGCGCTAGCATGCGGTTTCTTCTGCGTGCTGCGCTGCGGGATCTTCATCCGCTACCGGTCCAAATGTTTTCGATCCTGGGCGTTTTGAACGTATTCAATGACACGCTCCAACTCGTCTTCGACGTTAATGCATTGCCAATCCCCGCCGCGTGTCCAAACCGGGCGGTCTTGGAATTGGCGATCAATCGATCGAACTCCCCTAGTCGCATTCGCCTTTAGTTGATCGCGAACTACGTCGCCGCCACACCCTGGCGCGGTTACTACGACATGAACGTGAGTCGATCGAGCGTTGCAGGCCCACAAGTGCCACTCACGGTGAGTACAGTGTCGAGCGATTTCAGCTTCTGTCGCCTGCCTGTGAGCAGCCTCCAATGGTTGAATGGAATGAATGAGTCGGGCTCTGTGCCAATCGTCCAAGAGCTGCTGAGCCGGCTGAAAGCCATGTCCTCGTTGGCGCCACCCCAATTCGTCACCCTGCAAGTGTGAACCATAGACTGTCCATGTTAGGAAAAACGCGATTGATTCCTCGTTCATAGACAACACCAATTAAAGTGTCGTGAACAGCACGCGTGACGCAGGCACATTCTAATTCAAATTCTAATCCCATCAGCCGCCATGCGCTAGCATGCGGTTTCTTCTGCGTGTAGCGTAAGGACAACAGCCTCGCTGGCCGGCAGCTGTCCGACGTCCCGAAACCGAGGCTAGCGCCTATCGGCTGATGTTTGCAGGCTATAGTGCCTGCCGGCCGATATTCGTTACCCTTCCCGGTGCAGATCGTTAATCCCATCAGCCGCCATGCGCTAGCATGCGGTTTCTTCTGCGTGTAGCGTAAGGATAACAGCCTCGCTGGCCGGCAGCTGTCCGACGTCCCGAAACCGAGGCTAGCGCCTATCGGCTGATGGTACGGGCTAGCGCCTTTCGGCTGAAATTCGTTGCAACCTCTGGCAATCTTCACGGCGCGCTGCACTGGTCCCATCAGCCGCCATGCGCTAGCATGCGGTTTCTTCTGCGTGCTGCGCCGACGACCGACCCAACCGGCGGAAACCGAGGCTAGCGCCTATCGGCTGATGTTTCCAGACTAGCGCCTATCGGCTGATGTTTCCAGACTTTAGCGCCTATCGGCTGATGTTGCGGGCTATTGCAGCATTACCGTCTGTCATTTTTTTGTCGACCGGTCGCCTTGCAGTAACTTGTCGCGCAGCAATCTCCTCATGATCTTGTTGGACGCGGTGCGGGGCAGGGCATCCACCACAACCACCCGGGACACTTTGAACAACGGATTCAAATGCTCCTTCAGTTCGCGATTGAACGCTTCCTGCATATCCCATTCACCCTGCGACTCGCTCGCCACAACGAACATCACCAATTGATCCGGTCCGTGTTGGTCCGCGACGGCTACGGCCGCGGTCTCCCGAACTCCTGAAACTCGATTGCAGATGCGTTCGATCTCCGCCGAGCTCACTTTGATTCCACCCAGATTCATCGTGTCGTCGACCCGGCCTCCGGCGACGTAAACCCCCACCGGCAGGCGCTGAAAATAATCGCCGTGTCGTCGCAATCGAGTCCCATCCGCCAATTCCGGCGTCCCTGCGTAGTACGTTTCAAAATGATCTCGATTCAGCAGGCGGTTGCTCAAACCAACCGACGGGGGAATCAAATACAACTCGCCCGCCTCCGCCGACTGATCCTCGGCGTCCAGTAACACAAAATCCAGCCCCACCGCAGCAGTCGTAAAGGCCGACGGATAGTTCGGCTCGACCACGGTCGATGTGATATAACCCCCCCCGATCTCCGTCCCGCCGCAATACTCGATGATCGGTCGCATCCCGGCCAGGCTCGATAGGTAAAACATGTCCTCCGGGTGCGAGGTCTCGCCGGTCGAGCTGAACACATGGATCCGCGACCAATCCCAACCCTCCATGCAGCGACTCGCTCGCCAAGCCTTGACGATCGTCGGCACGACTCCCAACACGTTGACCTTTGTGTCCTGCACGAACCGGCCGAATTCGGCGCCCACCGGAGCATCCTCGAACAACCCAATCGTCGCTCGATTTAACAGCGATGCGAAGATCAACCACGGCCCCATCATCCAGCCCAGATTCGTCGGCCAGACGACGACGTGCCCGGGTCGAATATCCTGGTGGAGATAGCCGTCTACGCCGCATTTGATCGCCGTCAAATGCCTCCAGACGATCGCCTTCGGATCCCCCGTCGTCCCCGACGAAAACAGCACGTTGATGCAAGCGTCGGCGTTCGCGATCTCACACGACTCCAGCGGGCCGTCGGCCAGAAAGTCTCCCCAAGCGCAATCCTGCGATCGCAACTCGCCCTGAGGCCGCTCACCTTCCCAGGGCAATACCACAATCGGCAAATCGGTCGCCTGGGCAACCCGCTCGAATAGTCGCAACGTCTTCCCTGCCCGCTGCATTCGGTCGTACGTGAAGACCGCTCGAGCCCCCGCGATCCGCAAACGGTTTGCGATCTCTTCCGGCGCAAAGCTGTCCGCAATCGAGACCACGGCGCAGCCGGCGGCGAGAATCCCCAGGTAGATCGCCACGCTGGCCGATGTCATCGGCAACACCACCGCCAGCCGATCCTCGGGCTGCCAACCCATGCGACGAATTGCCGCCGCCACGCGTAGCGCCTCGATCTGCAATTCCCGATAGGTCGTGGCGCGCAGCGGGCATCCAGGCGCTTGAGCAATAATCGCCGGCTGATCCGGGGGAGCCCGCCACAAACTTTCGAAAATGCTCATCCGCGCGCCGGGAAACCAGACGGCCCGCTGAGTTCCATCGGAATCGTCCAGGACACATCGCGCCGGAGTTTGAAACGTGACGCCCACCCGCTCCACCGCCTGCCGCCAGAAGTCGGCACGATGCGTGACGCTCCAGCCGTGAAACTCCCGAAAACTCCGCACACCTAATTCCGCCATCCAGCGGGCCAGGTTCGAGCTCGAACGAGCATCCTCGTCGGGAAACCACAGCGGCGTCGCCGGCAGCGTCGATCGCTCGCCCAATCCAAACAGCTCGCCCCATGCGCGACGGTACTCGTCCGGCGCTCCTCGTCGCGCCCGCAACTCTTCGCAGGCCCGCACCCAACTCGCTTCCCGATCCACGCTCAACTCCGGATCTCCACCCCTTGCCAGCGCCAACAGTTGGGGACAACTGTTCAACCTATGTTGAACCGTCGCCCGCAGGCGTACGCGTGTTTACATCTAATGTTGACGACCATGAACAGTTGGGGACAACTGTTCGACACTACGCCGACTCATACGCTTGCTTTAACCAACCGATCAGCTCCTTGTCCACTCCCTGGGCCGATTCCAATTTGACGCGATGCGAGACCATCGAATTGAAACTACCCGATGCCTCCAATCGGCCCGCCGGTGCGACTCCTTTGAGCTGGATCCCGACGTCGATTCGCGTCTTGGTCGTCGGCTGGATAATCGCAAACTGTTTCGAACGCCGCACGCTGACGTACGCCTTCTTCGGGGAAAACTCCACGTCGCCGCCGAACTTTTCGATCGCCGCAACCAGCTTGTCGTAGATCGGCCGCAGCGCTCCCTTGTCTCCCTCGTACTGGGCCGCCACCAGATCGGTCCCCGATTCGGCCACCGCCGCAGCATGCGACTGCAACGCCTCGTGTGCGACCAGGTTGGCGTAGCCGTGCGTCAAGCCATGCTTCTCCTTCAGCAGCTTGACGATTTCGCCGTGCTTGGCCAATTTCGCGGCCTTCGCCAGCTTGGTCCATTCCTCCAAGGACTTTCCGGTTTTCTCTTTGAGATTGCGGATCATCGACTGCGTTGCATCATCAGGCGTCTTGGCCATCACCCGCTCCTCCAGCAAAACTATAAGTTCGTAAGCAAATCTATTCCGTCCGACAGTATATTCCGTCTACTCCCCGCCGTCTCGTTTTCTCTGGTCCGTCGGTTCGCAATCGCCGCAGGCAATACCGGCGTCTGTTCGTAGGTACAGCGGCTTTGTAAGCCGCGGCCGTGATCCACACGATTACCTGTCCACGCGCTCACCACGCGCCCGGCCTACAAGGCCGGTGTACGCACAATGGTATTGCGGCTTTGTAAGCCGCGGCCATGATCCACACGATTACCCGTCCACGCGCCCAGCACGCGCCCGGCCTACAAAGCCGGTGTACGCACAATGGTATTGCGGCTTTGTAAGCCGCGGCCATGATCCACACGATTACCTGTCCACGCGCCCAGCACGCGCCCGGCCTACAAGGCCGGTGTACCCTCGATCGTCCACGTCTAATACGCCTTCGCAAAAATCGCGCGACGTTCCGCCGGCGCCCCCGTGAATATGCACTTGCCCCCCGTGTCGTCATGTGCCAGCGGCAAACAGCGTGTCGTCACCTTGAGGTCCTTCAAAATCTTTTGCACTTCCGGCGTATCCACAAAGTATGCCCGAGCAAACCCGCCATGGATCTCCGGGTTTTCTTCGTTCCGCGGCGTGAAGTACTGTTGGAACTCGGTGAACGAGTCGAAATCCCGAGTATTCTCGGCACGCAGATGCAATGCCCGTTGGTACAGGTTCTGCTGCATCGACTCCAGCACCTTGCCGACGTTCGCGACGAACTCGTCTCGCGGCACATTGTTGGACTTTTCCTCATCCCGCCTGCCCACGAAAACGGAATTCCCCGTCACATCGCGCGGGCCGATCTCCAAACGTAGCGGCACGCCCCGTTTGACGTGATACCACTTCTTGTCACCCCCTCGCATTTCGCGGTCATCGACCAGCACCTGAATCGGTTGATCGCCGAACCGCTGCGACTCCACCTGCTGTTTCAAAGCGTCGCAGTACTTCAACACCGTCGCGCGCTCTTCGTCGTTGCGATAGATCGGAATGATCACGCAGTGTTTGGGAGCCAGCCGCGGCGGTAAGCACAATCCGTTGTCGTCGCCATGGGTCATGATCAAGGCGCCGATCATCCGCGTCGACATGCCCCACGACGTCGTCCAGGCAAACTGCTCCTGTCCGTTGGCATCCTGGAACTTGATCTCCTGAGCACGCGAGAAGTTCTGCCCCAGGAAGTGCGAGGTCCCCGCCTGGAGGGCCTTGCGATCCTGCATCATCGCTTCGATCGTAAGCGTCGAGACCGCTCCCGGGAACCGCTCGCCTGCCGTCTTCTCACCCTTGATCACCGGCATCGCCATGTGCTCCTCAGCGAACGTCGCATAGACGTCCAGCATCTGCCGAGTCTCCTCCCAGGCCTCGTCGGCAGTGGCATGCGCCGTGTGCCCTTCCTGCCAGAGGAACTCGGCGGTCCGCAAAAAGAGCCGCGTCCGCATTTCCCAGCGGACCACATTGCACCATTGGTTGATCTTGATCGGCAGATCCCGCCAGGACTGCACCCACTTGGCGTACATCGCCCCGATGATCGTTTCGCTGGTCGGCCGTACGATCAGCGGTTCATCCAACGGCCCGGCCGGCACCAGCCCCCCCTCCGGTCCCGGCTCCAACCGATGGTGGGTCACTACCGCGCATTCCTTGGCAAAGCCCTCGACGTGCTCCGCCTCCTTCTCCAGAAAACTCATCGGAATGAACAGCGGGAAATAGGCGTTCTCGTGCCCCGTCGCTTTGAACATGCCGTCCAAAGCCCGCTGCATGTTCTCCCAGATCGCATACCCCCACGGCTTGATCACCATACAGCCGCGCACCGGAGAGACCTCGGCCATGTCTGCAGCCCGAATCACCTGCTGGTACCATTCCGGATAGTCATCCTCCCGCGTCGGAGTAATGGCAGTTTGAGTTTTTTTGTTCATTTCTACAGAAAGAGCGGAAGCTAAGAAACGTGCTTGGCCCCGGCATTTTAGTCCCCCCGCACCAGTCAGTACATGCCCACGTCATTTGTCCCGCGGCAGTGCAAGAATTGTTGGTACTGCGGCTTTGTAAGCCGCGGCCGTTAACTACACGATTACCCTACCACGCATTCACCACGCGCCCGGCCTACAAGGCCGGTGTACGTACACTGGTACCGCGGCTTTGTAAGCCGCAGCCGTTAACCACACGATTTCCCTACCACGCATTCACCACGCGCCCGGCCTACAAGGCCGGTGTACGTACACTGGTACTGCGGCTTTGTAAGCCGCGGCCGTTGTTCATTCCATCTCGTTTACCTGAATCCCCATCCGCACTGTTCCCACTCGGGATCGACCCATCGAACCCAAAGTTCGGGCGGCAAGCCAGCGCGCAGCGCGTTATTGCCAATGTACTGGATCACTCGATATAGATGCTCTTCATCGCGGATGATCCGATCGAAACTCTCAGGCTCCCAGAGCGTTCCGCGCCGCCCGAGCATTCTGTTGACTGTGAGGCTTGTAAAGCCTTTGATGCGGTCCAGCACATGTTCCAACGCGAAACCAGGAAGTGGGTGCATTACCGCGTGAACGTGGTTAGGCAGGATGGTGTAACACGGGGTGTTGCATCGCTCATTTTGAAAAAAGACGAGCGAACGACCTACCATTTCAGCGAGTTGTCGGTCTCGAAAAATACAACTACCGTAACCGCGGTCCAACCAAGCTTCAGTTTTTCGGGATATCTTTTGGGCCAGAGTTTCCCAGTCTTCTTGCACAGTTCCAACCGCCAGACCCCGTTCCCACAAGGCTCGCCAACGTTGCAGAGCTTTGAGTTTGATTTGTGGAATCGCATCCGCCAACCGAAAGGTGACGAAGTAGGTCGCGCCGGCCTGCCGCCAATGCGGGAGTTTTCTTTGGTATTGTTGCAGCGGTAAATGCGGGTCAAGTCCTCGAAAGCCGGGTGGCGAGGCCAAGTTGAAATTTTCGGTCATGGGACGCTCGCAAAAGTCATGCTCCAGCGATGCCTGCATTCTAAAGGAAGCGAGGAGCGTCCGTACTGCGACTAACGCCGGCACACAATCGATCGTACCGCGGCTTTGTAAGCCGCGGTCGTTAAGTACACGATTACCCGACCACGCATTCATCACGCGCCCGGCCTACAAGGCCGGTGTACGTACACTGGTACTGCGGCTTTGTAAGCCGCAGCCGTTAACTACACGCTTGCCCGACCACGCATTCACCACGCGCCCGGCCTACAAGGCCGGTGTACGTAAACTGGTACCGCGGCTTTGTAAGCCGCGGTCGTTAACCACACGATTTCCCTACCACGTATTCACCACGCGCCCGGCCTACAAGGCCGGTGTACGATCGCTTGTACTGCGGCTTTGTAAGCCGCAGGAGTAAAGCCTGCAGTCACCACGTCCCGTGATCGTCCCCGCGAGCCTGCGTTCCCAGCGCTGACCAGGGCTCGGCCGCGATCGACTGCTCGATCGATTTCACATGCCCATCGACGAACAACACGTTGACGTGCGCCGGATGGCGACTGCCTAAGCTCACTTCCATCGCGCCGAAATCCCCGCTCTGGCGACGGACCAGGTTGATCGGGACACCGGTCGATCCCGAATGGTTTTCTTCGAAGCCTGCCACCGACACGAAACTGCCGCTGCTGTCCAGCACGATACCGAAGCCGCGAATCCAGTGATCGACGCTGTCCGCCGGATCGACGGGCGAGCGGATCGCGTAATCCGAAACTCCATCCCCTGCCATCAATGTGTGGCTAGTGCCGTCCTGCACGCGCCGCAAGTCGCGGTGGGCGAAGAACCCATCGTCCGCCTGGCGCAGCTCCTGATCGTTGATCGCCAACCCGCTCTTGATCCGCAGATGGCTGAGGGAAAACTCGATCCCGGCCCCGCCGTTGGGTTGCGCGATCTCCAATTTCTTGATTGCACCCGCCGACGGGCAGTTCCAGAGGTACTCGTCCGAGTTTTCGTGAAACCGCGAATCGGGAGCCGCGTCCCCGCCGCGCTGCGAAGCCCCGTGGTGCCCGGAGATCCCCAGCTGCCGCAGGCGGTTCTTGCAATCGCTCCCCCGAGCCGACTCGCGAACCCGTTGAACCGCCGGAAATGAAATCGCCAACAGGATCGAAATTACCGCCACCACCACCAGCAACTCCAACAGCGAATATCCACCGCGCGGCACTCGATTCACTCGCTGCATGACATCACCTCCCGTTTGGCATCGATCGCTCCATGATTATACTGAGCCGCATTCAAAGGGGATTCGACTTTGAACCGTCAGCCGCAGGCGTACTCGCCATTCATCGTTAATTGAACACTGAGGATCGCAAACGCATGGAGAACCAAACTCGGCGGTTCGTTCGAGACTTCGGCGATGGCGACGAAGTCGACGAAGTCTTCCTGGTCTCGGAAAAACAGCTCCGCACCAATCGGAACGGGAATCTCTACCTCCAAGTCCGCCTGACCGACCGCTCCGGCTCGATCGTCGGGATGCTTTGGAACGCCTCGCAAGACCAGTACGACGCGATCGCCAACGGCGACTACGCCCGAGCCCGCGGAAAATCCCAAGTCTACAACGGCGGCCTGCAGCTGATCCTCAAGTCGCTGGCGACCGTCGATCCCCAGCGCATCGACAGCTCCGAGTTCAGTCGGCTCGGTGCCGCCGCCATCGATCGACTATCCGGGCAACTCGCGGAACAACTCCGCGCCATGCGGAACTTTCACCTCCGCAACCTGGCCGAGTGCTTCCTCAGCGACGAAGCTTTCATGAGCCAGCTCAAATCCGCGCCGGCCGGCGTCAAAAACCACCACGCCTACCACGGCGGGCTGCTGGAGCACGTCGTCTCGCTGATCCACGTCGTCGCAGCGGTGGCCCCGCTTTACCCGCAACTCGACCAGGATCTACTCACGATCGGAGTCCTGGTGCACGACATCGGAAAAATCGAGGAACTTTGTTACGAACCCGAGCTCGGGTACACCGACGCCGGACAACTCCTCGGCCACCTGGTGCTGGGAATCGGGATCCTGGAAGGAAAAATCCGCCAGGCCGAATCCCTGGCGGGCGAACCTTTTCCCGACGAACTCGCTCTCCATCTGAAGCATCTCATCGTCAGTCACCACGGGCAATACGAATTCGGCAGCCCGAAGCTGCCGATGTCGCGCGAGGCCATCGCGCTGCACTTGCTCGATACGCTCGACGCGCGGTTGCACCACATCGATCAACTGATCGAAGAGGATGTCAACACCGCCAGCCCCTGGACCGTCTACAATTCCCCCCTCGGCCGCAAAATCTATAAGGGAGGCGGTAGGCCGTAGGCCGGAACAAGTCTTCGCGGTTTCGGCGCATTTTCCTGCTGCCCAACTCCTACTCGTACTCCTACTCGTACTCGTACTCTTACTCCTACACGAACCTTGCCTTGAACCCCAAACCCTAGGGTGTATACCGTACGTCGGAACAAGTCTTCGCAGTTCCGGCCAGTTTGCTTTCCAACGCCATTGGCACCCTTGGTAATCCCTCGATATAGCCACGTTCGTCCCCTGTTTTGACGGCGTTGGACGCTTGCTGTAGTCGCGCCAGCCCTTAGACGCGGCCATCGTGAACCCCCGTGTATGGTACGATTACCACCACCCGACATTCCCCGCCCCCACCTCCCGCCCGCCGCACGAATTCATGAATTTGTCCGACCTTCCCCAACGAATCCTCAACCACGTTCTGATGCCCGGCTACCGTCCCAGCAAGCCGAAGGCCATCGCCATCGAACTCGGATACGGCAAAGAGGATATCGCTGAATTCAAACGAGCACTCAAGCAACTGATCAAACAAGGCCAGGTCAAGTACGGGGCTCAGCATCTCATCTTCCCCCCGACCGCCGCAGTGCCCGCCAAATCTCCTCCGCGCACCTCCAAGAACTCGCTGCATCGCGCGACCCCAACTCGCGCGGAACGCTCGGTCGCGGATCCCTCGGCCGCCGAACCTGGCGATGCGGAATCCCGCGCTGTCTCGCGCGAGGCTCGCAAAGGCGAACGGACCGGCATCTTTCGCAAAGCCGCCGGCGGCTACGGGTTTGTCTCGCCGCAATCGGAGCAGCCAGCCGGCGCCACCGAACAGGAGTCCGGCCCGCGCGATAAACGAGCCGACGACATCTTCGTCCCGGAAGCCAAGATTTTGGACGCAGCGGATGGGGATCTGGTCCGAGTCCGCTTGGAGCCGGGCCGCGGCCAGAAGGGACGGTTTTCCGGGTCCATCGTCGCCGTGCTCGAGCGGCGCACCCACCGTTTTGTCGGGACCTATCGCGAACGCTCAGGGAAGGGGTTCGTCACCATCGACTCCGGAGCCTTCGAACAAGATGCGCTGGTCGGCGATGCCGGGGCGAAGAATGTCCGCGCCGGCGATAAAGTCGTCGTCGACATGGTTCACTTCCCTGGCCCGAAACGAGGGGGCGAGGCCGTGGTCGTCGAAGTCCTGGGTCCGCGCGGTCGACCCGGCGTCGATACCCTCACGATCATCCACCAATTCGGGCTCCCCGGCGAATTCCCAGCGGAAGTCATCGACGACTCCCGCCGCGCCGCCGATCGCTTCGACGAGGAGCATATCACCGGCCGCACCGACTTCACCCAGGAGACCGTGATCACGATCGACCCGGCCGAGGCCCGGGACTTCGACGACGCCATCTCCCTCCGCCGTATCGAAAATGACCACTGGCTGCTGGGGGTCCACATCGCCGACGTCTCGCACTTCGTCCCCGAAGGTTCGCCGTTGGATGTCGAAGCCCGCAACCGCGGCACCAGCGTCTACCTCCCCGACCGCGTCATCCCGATGCTCCCCGAGATCATCTCGAACAACCTCGCCAGTCTCCAGCCCGACCGCATCCGCTACACGATGAGCGTCGTGATCGAGTTCGATCCGGCCGGGCACTTCATCGCCAGCACCATGCACCGCGGCGCGATTCGCAGCGCCCACCGCTTCAACTATGAAGAAATCGATGACTACCTGGCCGATGACGGTCCCTGGCGGAAGAAGCTCGCCCCAGACGTCTTCCGCCTGGTCCGCGAGATGCACACGCTGGCGATGCTGCTTCGCAAAAAACGAGTCAGCGGGGGCTCGATCGAACTCACCGTCCCCGACGTGCGGATCCTGCTGGACGACGACGGAAAAGTCCGCGGGGCCGAGATCGAAAGGAACACCGAAAGCCACCAGATGATCGAGGAATTCATGCTGGCGGCCAACGAAGCGGTCGCCCGCCGGCTGGCCGTCGACGAGTCGCTCAATCTGATGCGGCGGATCCACGAAGCCCCGTCACCCCTCAAGCTGCGGCAGCTCACCGATTTCATCTCCGCCCTGGGGATCAAGACCCGCAGCCTGGAGAGTCGCTTCGAAATCAAACGCCTCATCGAACAGTCGGTCGATCGGCCCGAAAGTACCGCGATCAATGTGGCGGTCCTCCGCAGCATGCAAAAGGCGATCTACAGCCCCCGCGACATCGGCCATTACGCCCTCAACAGCGATTACTACTGCCACTTCACGTCGCCGATCCGGCGTTACCCCGACTTGGTCATCCACCGCATGGTCGGCGATCTGATCGTCGGTAAACGACCGCGCGATGACTTCGGATTCCTGGAACGGCTCGGCCAACACTGCAGCGAACTGGAACAACGCGCCGAAAAAGCCGAACGCGATTTGATCCGCCTCAAGCTGCTCAACTACCTGATGGACAAGCTCGGCACGACGTTTGACGCAATCGTCACCGGCGTCGAAGCCAGCGGACTCTACTGCCTGTGTGATCCGCTGCCGGTCGACGGTTTCCTGCCGGTCGACATGCTCCCACGCGATCGGTATTTCTTCGATCGCGGCGCCCGTGCGCTCACCGGACACCGCACCGGCAACGCCTTTCGCATTGGCGATCGGCTCCGAGTCCGCGTGGCACTGGTCGATCCCGATCGCCGCGAGCTGGAACTGGAGCTCGTTCAGCGGCTGGAGTCCCACCATCGCGAGGTCGCCAGCAAGTCGCGCGGCCGCAATCGTTCCCGCGAGGACGAGCGAGCGGCGAAACAAAAGCAACCCCGCCGAGCCGCCAAAGTCCACCCGCAATCTTCCTCCTCCCGCCGATCCGAGTCCCCCGCGCGCTCCAAACCGAAACGCCAGAAGCCGTCCTCAGCCTCCTCGCGCACTTCTCGCTCCAAACGCCCCCGCCGCCCCTCCTGACCACCCAACCACCCAACCACCCAACCGCCCAACCACCCAGTACCGCCAACTTGCCGCGCGGATCGCGTTGCTTGTCTCATCCGCTAATGCCGCACCCTTGCGGTGCGGATATTTACGCTTCCAGCTACACCACCCTAACCCCCACCCGAAATCTTCCCTCTCCCCCAAGTCCCTGGACCGCGCCTGTCTCGGCTCCCGAAGCCTTCCGTTAACGACTTGGGGGAGAGGGCAGGGTGAGGGGGCATTCTCTCTGCAACGCGTCCCCATTTTCCTGTCCCCCTCGGTTCGTTTTCATTACAATCTGTGATCTGCCACGGCTCGACTCGATTACTGTACAAGCGTACACTACTCGCATGCTCAAAACCCAGCTCTTGCATCCCGACATCCTGCAAGCACTCGCCGCGGCCGGGCATGGCAGCACGGTATTGATCGCCGACGGCAACTATCCGGCGGGGACTTGTCTCGGCCCACGAGCTCGGCTGGTCCATCTCAATCTCTCCCCCGGCATACTGGGCTGCGTTGATGTTCTTTCCGCGATCGGTTCGGCCATCCCGATCGAGTCCGCTCGCGTGATGCAAACCGCCGACGGCAGCACGCCGCCGATCTGGACCGACTTCCAGCGCGAGCTCGCCGCCGCAGGCTACACCGGCCGACTCGACCCCATCGAGCGTTTCGCGTTCTACGCCGCCGCCAGCACCCCCGACCACGCGCTCACCATTCAAACTGCCGAGCAGCGGACTTACGCGAACCTCCTCTTAACCATCGGCGTCCGGAGTTAGCCCAGAAGCCTGTTACCTGTTACCTGAAGCTTGTCACCTGAATCCTGTCACCTGAATCCTGTTACCTGGAGAGCGTGAAGTACGCATGAAACCACCACCACCGCCGATGCAACCGTCATTCCGGGCTGAGCCCCGAAACGCGGCCATTGACTCTTCCGTCATTCCGACCTTTCAGTTATCCCGGGCAGTGGCCCGAAACGCAGACACTGACCGATTTCGTCATTCCGGGCTGAGACCCGGAATCCATCTTGGCAGGGACGCCAGAGACCATTGAATTCCGTTTCTGACCTCCCGCCTATTCTCTCTTCATTTTTCTGTCCTCCTCCTGTCCCTCCCTCGCCATTGCACCCCGTCCCCATTCCGCGATAATGACAGCGTACTTTCTTCTTCTCAGGGCGGTTAGCTCAGTTGGCTAGAGCATCTCGTTTACACCGAGAGGGTCGGGGGTTCGAGTCCCTCACCGCCCACTTCAGCCACATTTCGCTGCACTCGATTGCAGCTTTTCTACAGCATTGCTATGTCGTAGGGCCTTTGGTGGGCCTAAGCCCAAGAAATTTCGATGTGCCCTGTTCGTCCCCGACACTCCGTCGCAAGTCAAGTCGACTGAAGAATAACCGATACTGCTATTTGTCGAGCGAATAGTCCAGGATGCTCACATCAGTCGACGGTTGGCTCTTGAAAAGAGCTCAGCTTGCGTGCTCACCGCTGCGACTTGAGTAATAGGTACAATTTATTCGGCAGGCCGCTCACGAGTCGCCAAAGGTCGGCCGATGGAACACCGACGAAAGCGACTTCACATGAAAATCGTCACGTATAACATGCATTTTGGCGGTCGAGGTCGAACCCAGTGGACCGAAATCTTGAACCGGGTTCAACCAGATATTTTCCTTGCTCAAGAGACATTCGCTCCCGCGGAACATCTGACGCCGCTGCTGCACGGGAGGCGTTATAAACATGCGGTGTGGCAGCCGGTGCAATCCAACGGGAAGACGCAGATCTGGGGTAGTGCCGTTTTTGCCGAGCCTTGGCTCCCAACCCTTATCGAACTACCGGACTTTTTCGGATGGGTGGTCGGCGTCGAGATCCACGAGTTCACAGGTCTGGATGGCAGCATCCAGCGGCTCCGCGTATTCAGCCTCCATGCACCGACTGGCCTGGGTACATATCAAAAGGTCGTCAACGCGATCCTTGACATGTTGCTCGAATATCGACACGGATGCGAAGTCGTGATCGGCGGGGACTTCAATTTGACTGTGGGCGAGCGGCATGCTTCGGAGGATCAAGTCACGAGCAAGGCGGATCGGAAGATCCAAGTTCGCCTGCGTGACGAATTCGGGTTGGTCAATTGCTGGCAGACGGCCAACCCCGGTATGCCGCTCGCACAGACATTGACTTGGGGCAAAAATCGCGCCGTCCCGTATCATTGCGATGGGCTATTCGTCCCGAAATCATGGGCGCCACGACTTCGGTCCTGCATTGCGTTGTCTGGCGGAATCTGGGAATCGCTCAGCGATCACAGGCCTGTGGTGGCCGAGTTCGAGCCGATGGAGGCCAACTGACACACTAGTGTACATGTGTATACTATTTGCCAGTTGCTGCGTCGAGGGGGACTGGCAGGCGGTTGAAAGCGTGTGAAAATCCGTCGCAACGATCAGCTGCAGATCAGCGGCAGGGCGCAGGTATGCGATTTCTTAGCGATACGCGGCGGTCAGAAACCGCAGGCTAGCGCCAGGCGGCTAATGATTCAATTGGCCGTGGGGGCGAAGGATGCCTTGGGATTGCTCGACGGAACGTTTTGATGGCGCGCTCCCCCCTCACCCTGGCCCTCTCCC
>JBGSLW010000097.1:0-14486 GCA_041740495.1 Pirellulaceae bacterium | reverse complement strand
GCCGATAGGCGCTAGCCTCGGTTTCCGGTCAAATCAGCCGATAGGCGCTAGCCTCGGTTTCCGGTTCGAGCAGAAACCGAGGCTAGCGCCTATCGGCTGATGTTTCTGGGGTCGTTATCGAATCGAACAAATGCTATCTCCAGCCCGATCGACGAGACTATTCTAGAGAGCTTGGTTGCCGCGTCGAGGTGTCTTGGATGGGCGGAGTGCGAGGTGCAGGGTGCAGGGTGCAGGGTGCAGGGTGCAACGACAGTAGAGTGACCGTTGCGGCGAATGCCGGGGAAGACTGCGGTCTGGAACTGATGCAATGGGGGGAGTGGTGGGGGGATGGAAAGGGGTCACGACGCGGTGGATAGAGGTCACGACGCGGTGGATAAGGGGTCACGACGCGGAGCGTCGTGCAACTCTAGCGGACGGGTTGCGTAACGGGGGTGAGGCCGGGGTTGGCGGCTTGCAGCGGCGCGGCGTTCTGGCGAACGGGGCCTTTATATTCGATCAGCAATAAAGCATCGGCGCGGCGGCGGGAACCGTTGAGCAGGCTCTGGATATTGAATCCGCTGGTCTGTGCTTCGGTCGGATTGGCGACGACGCCGCAACTGATCAGCAGCACCTGGTCTGCGGGCCAGCGGAACCGTTCCTGCATTCGCCAGCTGACGATTTGGGGGACTTGGACTTGAACGGTTTGGCCGCGGCTGGCGCCGTTGGGGATGTCGATCCCCACCGATTGTAGTTTCTCGACCTGGTCGACATCGCATCGCAAGACCGCATCAATGGTATTGTCCTGGCTGGTCAGAAAGCTGATTTCCAGGTTGTAGCCCTCGTCGATTCGTTTGGCGAGCGTCTGATAGCCGGGGAGTTGTCCTTGAATCCAGCGGACGGCGTGGACGTAATCGATCGGCCGAGTCTTCGTCACGACGGTCCGCTGTCCTTCGTGGGCGGTCAGGTCGCCGCCGCCGTGCTCGGAGAAGTCGGCTCGGCGACGGAGTTGATTCAGCAGGATCGCGGCGTTTTCGCGGGAGACCATCCAGCCTTCGACACCAGCGGTGCGCATTTCAATCGGCTGCATCATCGCGGCGGCGGCGGTCCGCCAGTTGGGGCTTCCCACAGCGACCAATTTGAGTCCCAACATTTGCTGCCGCCCGCCCGATTGCAGGAACCGGTCGACGACATTCTTGACGACTGCCTGGACTTCCGGAGTGTGATAGACGATCAATTGGTCGCGCGTCGTGTACAGGATCCCCAGCGGCTCGTTGAACCAGATTTCCGAACCGGTTTCGCGCAGGACCCAGTCGACCACTGCCTTCTGGGGATTCTGCGTGGTGGTGATTTGGTGGGTGTACGGTCGGAGGTCGTATTGCTGGAGTATTTGGCCGGCGGTCGCGGGCAGGTTTTGCAGTGCCGCCAGGGGATTGGCGCCCAGGGCGGCGGCGCCGCTGGGGACTTGTTCTTGCACGAAACCGGCGGATTGGACTTGGGAATCCGGGATTGGTGCCGGGGTGGTTTCTTGCGGGGCGAACTGGGGGTTCGGCGAGAATTCCGCGGGGGGTTGCGTTTGACCGGCGGCCGAATTGGTTGTGGCTCCACCGGCGATCAGGCCGAGCCAAACGAGGAGAACGACGGGAAGCGCGGACGGAATCGAGCGGGACGGAAACGCCATGCCAGGAACCTCGTCGATCGTGGATGAAAATCGGTGGGGAGTCTAGGCGGTTGGGTGGAGGGGGGCAAGGCGAATTTCCACGTGCCGCACGGGCCGTCGCGGGAGTCCGTAGGCGATGTCAAAAAGCCGCGAAACTACGGGCGTTTGTTCCAGTTTTGCCAATACCGGACGGTTGACGACCAAACCGCATCCGGTATCATAAGGAGCTTGGCGAACTGTCGCGTTGGCGTCCCGAATCGGGACAGGTTCCAAGTTGGACCGTCTTGGTGGGACCGTCAAGGTTAGGACAGTTTAGGTAGAGACAGTTTAGGTAGAGACAGTGTTTAGGTAGAGACAGTGGACGAAGGGGGAGAGGCTCGGTCCTGTCTTCGCTTGGACTCGTTCCCGGTGCGCGAGTATTGCGCCTACGCGCTAGTTTTTTGAGTACCTATGGCGACTGTCGAGTTGGACCGCGTATCGAAAGGATACTCGGGTCAATCGATGGCCGTCGACGGGATCAGCCTCAAGGTCGAAGACCGCGAGTTGGTGGTGCTGGTGGGCCCCAGCGGTTGCGGAAAGAGCACGACGTTGAGGTTGATCGCCGGGTTGGAGCAGGCGGATTCGGGCGAGTTGCGGATCGATGGCCGGCGGGTGAATGAGACCGCGGCCAAGGATCGCGACCTGGCGATGGTGTTTCAGAATTATGCCTTGTACCCGCACATGTCGGTGTACAAGAACTTGGCGTTTGGTTTGGAATTGCGATTTGGTGGAGGGGTTTGTGCTCGTGTCCTAAGGCGCATTTTCCACCCCCGGCAGGCAGCCGAATTGGCGGTATTGCGGCGGGGGGTTTCGCAACGGGTTCAGCAGGCGGCTGGGCGTTTGGGCATCGATCATTTGCTCGGGCGACGGCCGCACGAGTTGTCCGGCGGTGAACGCCAACGCGTGGCCTTAGGCCGAGCGATTGTGCGGAATCCGGCGGCATTTTTGTTTGACGAGCCGTTGTCGAACTTGGATGCTCAATTGCGCACCGGGATGCGGAGTGAAATCCGCCGCCTGCAACAAGAGTTGCAGGCGACGATGATTTACGTGACCCACGACCAGGTCGAGGCCATGACGCTGGGGGATCGGATCGCGGTGATGAACCGTGGTCGGATCGAACAGATCGGTTCGCCGCAGGAGGTGTACTTCCGGCCAGCGAATCGGTTTGTGGCGGAGTTCCTGGGGGCGACCCCGATGAACTTCCTGGCCGGTCGCTGGCGGCGGGAAGGGATGAAGGGTTGGTTCGAAGCCACTGGCAGCGGTTGGTCGCTGGAGGTGGGGGACGCCGTTCGAACGCCGGGACGGTCGCCGAATAACGAGTTCAATGTGGTTTGGGGGATACGCCCGGAGCATCTCCGTTTGCGACCTTGGCGGGGAGAGGCCGAGATCGCTGGGGGCGCGAGCGGCGTCGGAGGGACGAACGGCGCAGGTTCGTCGGCGACGGGGGAGACTCCCGGCGCGGAATGTCCGGTCGCATTAGGGCGAGTGGTCCAAACCGAATGGGTTGGTGAAGCAGGGAATTGTCAAGTGGAGTTGTTCAACGCGTCGAGCGGAGCGGTCCTTGTGGTCGTGCGGACATTGTCCAGCGATCGTTGGAACCGCGGGCAGCTGGTCGCCGTCGAATTCGAGACCGAACGGATCGTTTGGTTCGACCCCGTGAGCGGGGCCAACTTGCAGAAAGAATAATTGAGCATGAACGCGAACGAAGTATTGCGCATCGTCGACTCGCTGCACCGCGAGAAGAATATCGACAAGGAAATCGTATTTCGAGCGATCGAATCGGCATTGACCACGGCGGCTCGCAAGTACTACGGCGAGGAAGCGGAGGTCGATTTCCAGATCGACCGCGAGAATGGACAAGTCACGGGACGGCTCGGCGACCAAGAACTCGACCATGAGGAAGTCATCGGGCGAATCGGCGCCCAGACCGCCAAGCAAGTCATTATTCAGAAGGTGCGGGAAGCCGAGCGCGACGCTTTGATGGAGGAATACGCCGCCCTGATCGACGAATTGGTGAGCGGGACGGTCAATCGCAACGAGGGGAGCGTGACCACCGTGACGTTGGGAAACGTCGAGGCGATTTTGCCGCGGAGCGAGCAGATCCCCGGCGAAACGCACCAGCCCAACGAACGGATCCGGGCGATGGTGGCCGAGGTCAAACCACAAGGGAGCCGAATCAAGGTTGTCCTCAGTCGGACGCGACCTCGATTCGTGCAACGCCTGTTCGAACAAGAGATTCCGGAGATCTCCGACGGCGTGATCACGATCAATTCGATTTCTCGCGAACCCGGCTACCGCAGCAAGATCGCGGTCAGCAGCATCGACAGCAACGTCGATTGCGTCGGGGCCTGTGTGGGAATTCGCGGCAACCGGATCAAGAATATCATCGAGGAATTGGGGGGCGAACGGATCGATATCGTCCGTTACGATACCGACCCGATGGTGATGATCCCCAACGCGTTGCAACCGGCGAAGGTCGACGAGGTGATTCTCTGCCAGATGATGGGTCGCGCGATCGTGTTGGTTGCGGAGGATCAGTTGTCGCTGGCGATCGGCAAGCGGGGGCAAAACGTGCGGTTGGCCAGCAAGTTGTGCGGCTGGGACGTGGAGATCATGACCCAGGACGAACTAGAACGACAAATCGAACGAGCCGTCGCCGGGTTCAGTTCGATCCCGGATGTCACCGAGGAACTGGCCAACAAGCTGGTGGGCGAAGGGTATTTGTCGTACGACGATCTTTCGGTGATCGAGCCGGATGACTTGATGGAAATGGGGAGCCTGAGCGAAGCCCAGGTCGAGGCGATCGTGGAACACGCGGAGCGGCGTGCCAGCGAAGGGGAACGGATGATTCAGGAAGATCGACGGCGGCAGCACGCGACTCAAGCCAGCGGCGATGCCAAGTCGGCTCAGAACGGCGCGTCCGGCGAGGTTCAAGAGTCGGCGGTGGCCGAGCAGGCCGTTCCGCCGACGATCGACGCAGAAGCGGCGGCAGGAGATGACGCGGAAGCGGCAGGCGACGACGTGGAAGCGGCAGGCGACGACGCGGCAGCGGTCAGCGAGGGCTCGAGCGATCACGCGCCCGCGGACTCCCCGGACCAGGAGCAGGAAACCGACCAACCCGCTGTAGATCATTAGGACAGTTTGAAGTTGTGCTGACGAGTCGAATCCGCGCCGCGGATCGGAACTCTTTCAGCCCAGGGAGCATATTACTTGCCAACACGCATTTACGCGTTCGCGAAAGAAATCGGCTTAGATAATAAAGCCTTGTTGGATGTCTGCGAGAAGCTGGGCATTCGGGGGAAGGGGTCTGCGCTAGCCAGTCTGGACGACGATGAAATCGTGCGGATCAAGGAGCATTTGAGCGCGAAGCCCGAGTCGGCTCCGGTGGCGACCGCCGAGCCGATTCGAGCGGAAACCACGGTCCCTTCGCGTGAGGATGTCGTGCATCGCCGCCCCGGCCCGATGCGGGATCTGGATTCGAAGCGGCGACCGTTGGTGGGACACCGCGAGGCGAAGAAGGAATCCAAGGACAAAGAACCGGCGCGAAAGTCTCCGGTCGTGAAGTTGGCGGCGATGCCCGAAGTCGAACAGCCGACCGCCGGGCCCGTGCAGCCCGAGATCAAAGTCCAGAAGCCCGATATCGCTCTTCCGCAAGACGCGATTCGCAAAGCCAAATCGGGTGCGGCTCCGCTGTCCCAATTCACCCAGTCGACGAAAGACAAGCGCGGGACCGCTCCTCCCAAGCACAAGGCGGGGGGCGCCGCACCGAACTTCGCGCCGGTCCCGCTGGACGAGCAAGCCAGCCGCCGGAAAGAAAAGGACAAGGAACGAGACAAACGTCGCCGCGGCGAAGGCGGCGTCGACGCCGACCTCAGTTCGATTCGCCAACGCCGATCCCGCCGCGGTGGGGGCGCCGACGATCGCGACTCGTTTGATCGGCCGCTCCGCCGCCGCAAGCTCCTCGCGGCGTCCACCATCACCGCCCCGCGGAAGGAAAGGGTCGTGCTCACGCTCCCCTGTTCGGTCCGCAGTTTCTCCGAAGCGACCGGGCTCTCGGGCGGAATGGTCGTCAAGTCCCTGATGGAAATGGGGGTCCTGGCAAATATCAACGCCGCGTTGGATCCGGAAATGGCCCGCCTGTTGGCCGATCAACATGGCCTGCAGGTCGACTTCCGGCAAACCGAATCGGCCATGGAGAAATTGCTCGTGCGGTTCAACGTTCCCGACGATCCCGAGCTGATGCAACCCCGCCCCCCGGTGGTCACCTTTCTGGGACACGTCGACCACGGCAAG
This sequence comes from Pirellulaceae bacterium, assembly GCA_041740495.1. Lineage (GTDB taxonomy): Bacteria > Planctomycetota > Planctomycetia > Pirellulales > Pirellulaceae > JANMEB01. Next base: position 8,518 of record JBGSLW010000097.1, on the reverse strand, counting down.
ACGTCGCTCTTGGACGCGATCATCGGTATCAACGTCGTGGCGGGCGAAGCGGGCGGGATCACCCAGCACATCCGCGCGTACGATATCACCACCAAGAACCACCAGAAAATCTCGTTCGTCGATACGCCGGGCCACGCCGCGTTTACCGAAATGCGGGCGCGGGGGGCCAACGTCACCGATATCGCGGTACTGGTCATCGCCGCCGACGACGGCATCATGCCGCAAACCGCCGAGGCGATCAGCCACGCCAAAGCCGCCAAGGTCCCGATCATCGTTGCGCTCAACAAGATCGATCTCCCCTCAGCGAACGTCGACAAGTGCTACCAGGATCTGGCGGCCAACGAATTGCTTCCCAGCGAATGGGGGGGCGACATCGAAGTCGTCAAAACCAGCGCCACGCAAGGGATCGGGATCGAACCATTGCTGGAGACGATCCTGGTCACCGCCGAATTGCATGAATACCGCGCGAATCCGGAACGCGCCGCCAGCGGGACTTGCCTGGAGGCCGAACAGGAACCGGGCCGCGGCGTGATCGCCAAATTCCTGGTGCAAAACGGAACGCTCCGCGTGGGCGATGTGGTGGTCTGCGGGCCGGCTCATGGCCGCGTCAAGGCGATGTTCAATACGCTGCGGACGTCGAAGAAGCTCAAGGAAGCTCCCCCGTCGACGCCGGTCAACATCACCGGGCTCGATATCGCCCCGGCCGCCGGCGACAAGTTCTACGTCTTGAATGACATCGCCGAAGCCCGCGACGTCGCCCAGCTCCGCGACACCGAACTGCGGAATGCTTCGCTATCCGGGATTACAACCCGCGTTTCCCTGGAGGAGTTTCAACAGCGGCTGGAGGCGGGGACGCTGGGCGCTTCCGATGAATTGGTCGAGCTGAACTTGATCCTGCGAGCCGACGTCCGCGGCTCGATCGAAGCGATCCTCAAGGAGCTCGAACGGCTGCAGCACCCCGAGATTCGGGTCAATGTGCTGCAGGCGCTGGTCGGTGGTATCACCACCGCCGACGTGCGATTGGCCCAAGCCTCCAACGCGGTGATCCTTGGCTTCAACGTCGTTCCCGACGATCAGGCCCGTTCCTTGGCGGACGAAGTGCAAGTCGAAATCCGCCGTTACGACGTGATCTATAAAATCACGGACGATATCAAGGCCACGCTGGAAGGGCGGCTCAAGCCGGACAAACAGGTGGTCGAATTGGGGATGGCGATGGTCCTCCGCACGTTCACGATCAGCAAGGTCGGCACGATCGCCGGTTGCCGCGTGATGCGGGGCACGATCCACCGCGATGCCCGCATCCGGGTGATTCGGGACAGCCGCGTCATCGGCGATTATCCGCTCGATTCGTTGAAACGCGAAAAGGATGACGCCAAGGAAGTCCAACGGGGCATGGAGTGCGGGATCAAACTGGCTGGCTTCAACGACGTCAAGGAAGGGGATCAATTGGAGGCTTACAAGTTCGAGGAAGTTGCTCGAAAACTGTAAGAGCTGCCTATGAGTTCCCGCCGAGTCCTGAAAGTCGCCGAAGCGATCCGCGAAGTCGTGAGCATGGCGATCTTGACCCAGATCCGCGATCCCCGGGTGCAAGACGTTACCGTGACTTTCGTCGAAGTCTCGGGAGATCTGCGGCAGGCGCGGGTGCATTTCTCCGTGATGGGAGACGAGAAAAAACAGCGACTCTGCCTGCAGGGCCTGCGGCACGCTGCCGGGTTTCTCCAGCGGAAAGTTGGGGACCGCGTCGACATGAAATTCACGCCGCAACTCTCGTTTGAGATCGATCGCGGATTCCAGAACGCCATGGCGGTCACCCGCATTCTGAACGAAGTCCTGCCCAAGCCGCCGGTGGAGGAGGATGTCGATGATGAACTGGAGGATACCAGTGAATGGGACCCCGGCGGCGAAGACGATGCCCACGAGGATTTCGCTCGCGAGCCCTAGAGGTTCGCGGACCCCGCGGTCGCGGAATCCAGCTCCCCTCCTTCGGCAGGACGACCCTTGCCGGCAACTGACCCAACCCAACTGACCCTGAGGATCCACGTCGATGGCAACCCCCAATCGGGCCGCCCAGTTCGCCAAGCTTCATAAGATCGCCAAGAAGCATTTCCCCCCCGTTGCGCCCTCCAGCCAACGCTTGCTGTTGGAGCATATGCTCTACGCGTGCTGCCTGGAGAATTCCAAGTTCGACGCGGCCGATGAGGCCTTCGCCCGGCTGCAACAGGATTACTTCGACTGGAACGAGATCCGCGTCACGACGGTGAATGAACTCGCCGAAGTCATGAGTTGCCTGGCCGAGCCGGCCGATGCGGCGATGCGACTCAAGAAAACCTTGCATTCGATGTTTGAAATCCACTACGCGTTCGACCTCGAATCGCTCAGGAAGGAAAACCTGGGGAAGGCGGTCCAGCACCTTGGAAAATTCCAGGGGATCACGCCGTTTGTCGTCGCGTACTTGACCCAGGTCGGCTTGGGCGGACACGCCATCCCGATCGACAAAGCGACCGCGGCGCTCCTCTCGATCCTGGAATTGGTGACCCCCAAGGAAGCGATCGCCTTCCAAGTCCCCGGATTGGAGCGTGCGATTCCGAAGAACAAGGGCCCCGAGTTCTTTTCGTGTATTCATCAGCTGGCGGCTGCGCTGTACGCCTCCCCGTTCAACAACGACGTCCGCAATATCGTGCTGGAGATCGATTCGTCGGCCAAGCCGCGCTTGCCCAAGCGGGGGCCGCGGAAGCCCGAACCCGCTGCCGAAGCAGCCTCGGCAAACTCGGATCGCGGCGCCCCCCTGAAACCGAGCAAAGGGAAAGCGACGTCGCCCGACGAGAAACCCAAGAAAGGCAAAGACAAGGAGAAAGAGGCTGCGACCGCCAAGAGAAAGGGGCCCGAAAAGGCCTCGCCCCCCGCCGCCAGTGCTCCACCCAAGCCGACCAAGTCCCCCGGCAAATCGGTGGGAAAAGCCAAGCCCCCCAAGGCTTCGTCCCCCACTCGCCAACTCGCCAAAAAGAAACCTCGCTGAACCATCCGGAGCTCCCCATGGCCGGTCACTCGCACTCCGCCAATATCAAGCATCGCAAAGCCGCCGTCGACAAGAAGCGCTCCAAGCTCTGGGGCAAACTATCGAAGGCGATCATCATCGCCGCCCAAATGGGAGGTGGGGATCCCAACGCCAATTCGCGCCTGCGAAATGCGATCGACGACGCCAAAGCGGTCAGTATGCCCAAGGACAATATCGAGCGGGCCATCAAGAAAGGGACGGGCGAACTAGCCAGCGAGGCCTTCGAGGAAATTCTTTACGAAGGGTACGGACCGGGCGGGATCGCCATCCTCTGCGAAATCACCACGGACAACCGCAATCGAACCGCCCCGGAAATTCGCAAACTGTTCGAGGTCCACGACGGGAAACTCGGCGCGACCGGCTGCGTCGGCTACATGTTCGACCGCAAGGGGCTCTTCCTGATCCCCGCAGACAAGGTCGCCGAGGAACGCCTGATGGAAATCGGCTTGGATGCCGGCGCCGACGATATCCACCGCGAGGGTGATTTTTTTGAAGTGACCTGCGCTCCGGAACATTACGCGGGACTGGGCGAGGCCCTGGAATCCGCCAGCTTCCCGATCGACTCCCGGCAGCTGACGCGGATCCCCCAAAATTACGTGACGGTGGACGGTCTGGAAATGGCCCGGAAAATCCTGAAGTTCATCGAAGCACTCGACGACCACGACGACGTGCAAAGCGTGTCGTCCAACTACGACATCCCCGACGAAGCCCTGGCCGAAATCGGAGGTTAGCCACAAAAGGCACAAGAATCACAAAATTCCAGATCGCCTTCCTTCTCTAGATCGGGCAGCCCAAGTTCTTGTGCCCTTTGTGCTTTTTGTGGCCGCTCCCTCTTGCGGCGGCTCCCTCTTGTGGCCGCGGCCGACGAAGTGGTAACCGAAATCGGAGGTTAGCCACAAGACGCACAAGAATCACAAAATTCCAGATCGCCTTCCTTCTCTAGATCGGGCAACCCAAGTTCTTGTGCTCTTTGTGCTTTTTGTGGCCACTCCCTCTTATGATCGTCATCCGCAAATCCGTTCTCCCGATACGCCGCGGCGGACCAGGGCAGGGCAGTCGTCGATTTTCGCGCGGATCTGGCGCAGACTATCGCGGTCGCGGATCGTGACCGTTCGATCTTGCAGTGACTGCCCGTCGACGGTCAAGCAAAACGGCGTTCCCGCTTCGTCTTGCCGGCGGTAGCGGCGGCCGACCGCCCCCTTCTCGTCGTAGAACACGTTGAAGTCCCGCTTGAGTGCCAGGTACAACTCCTTGGCCAGTTCCGGCATCCCGTCTTTCTTGACCAGCGGGAACACCGCCGCTTTGATCGGGGCCAGCCGCGGGTGGAGCCGCAGCACGAAGCGCGTTTGCATTTTTCCTCCATCGTCCGGCGCCTGGTCTTCCGCATACGCTTCGCACAGAAACGCCAGAGCCGCCCGATCCGCCCCCGCCGAGGGCTCGATCACATGCGGCGTGTAACGCTCGTTCGTCAGATCGTCGCGATAGGTCAGGTCTTTCCCGCTTCCCCGCCACTTCGGCTTGCCGTCCGGCCCTAGCTCCACGGCCAGCGGCTTGACCTTTTCGTTGAGCTTCCCCTCCATGTGACTCCGCAGGTCGAAGTCGCCCCGGTGGGCGATCCCTTCCAGCTCGCCGAATTCCCCGGCCGGCATGAATGGGAATGCGTACTCGATGTCGGAGGTCCCCACCGAGTAATGACTCAGTTCATCGGCGGCGTGCTCGCGCAGTCGCAGGCGATCCCCCGCCAGGCCCAAGTCCCGGTACCACTTCATCCGCCGTTCTCGCCAGTAGCGATACCACTCGGGCGACTGCGACGGGTGGCAGAAGAACTCGATCTCCATCTGTTCGAACTCGCGCGAGCGGAACGTGAAATACCGCGGCGTGATCTCGTTGCGAAAGCTCTTGCCGATCTGGGCGATCCCAAACGGGAGCCGGACGCGAGTACTGTCGACGACGTTCTTGAAGTTCATGAAGATCCCCTGGGCGGTCTCCGGCCGAAGAAACGCCGCGTCCTCTTCGGTCCCCATCGCCCCCACGATTGTTTTGAACATCAAGTTGAACTCGCGCGGCTCAGTCAGTTGGCATTTGTCGTGCTGCCCCGGGATCTTGCTGGGCTTCAGCGGGCATTGGCTGGTCGGGATCTGGTCTTGGCGGAAGCGACCCTTGCACCCCTCGGTTTTGCAATCGACCATCATGTCGCAGAACAGGTCGTAATGTCCGGAGACCTTCCAGACTTGGGGGTGCATGATAATGCTGCAATCGAGCCCCACCATTTCGAAGGGATCCGGCGCCCCGGGGAGCGGGTCCAGGTCGTTGTGGGTCGTGACGTTATCGCGCCACCAAGCCTCCTTGATGTTACGTTTGAGCTCGACGCCCAGCGGTCCGTAATCCCAAAAGCCGTTGATCCCGCCGTAGATCTCGCTCGATTGAAACAAATAGCCTCGCCGCTTGCAGAGCGAGACAATTTTCTCCATGTCCATGCCTTGATTCCTTCGAGAATAGCCGCTGGTTACGCCCAGATAAGCTACTCGATCGGCCCTGGATTCAACAGCCCCGAGGGGACCCGAGACCGGGAGGAGATTTCAACCGCAGATAAACGCAGATCGGCACAGATGGGGAGGCGGGCGGAGGGGAGAGAGGAAGTAAGGAACAACGATCGGTGTACATATGTACCCTATTTGGCGGCGGGGCGCTGCTGCAGGCGAAACGGCGTCGCATGAAGTCTCCGGTTCGATCAGACACCAAGTTCAACTTGGAGTCGGCGAACGAGGTCCGAGGCGCCGCGCCGATCGGACCAAATCTTGAGGTACACCTTTTCGATCCTCGTTCTTTCAAAACACAGAGGCACCGAGATCACAGAGCTCCTATTCGCTTTTGTTTCTCCGTGTTCTCCGTCTCTCTGTGTTAACCCCAATTCCGGGGAAGGCAGGAGGAAGAGTAACGATCCGCGCGGCCAGCGAGCGGCAACGGACCGCTCTTTTGGGGATGCCTCGGGGTTGATCCCCGAGGAGATATCACGTTCAACCTAACCACACCCGCTTCCTCCTTCCTCTTCGGCCGCGCGTGCGAGTTTCGTCTGGGACCAAGCCAAACCGAGGCCGAAATGACAGAGCGATTCGACGTGGTCGCAAACGACTCGACCGGAACACGAGTCCGTTCAACCGCAGATGGACGCAGATCGGCACAGATGGAGAGGCGGGTAGAGGGGAGAGAGGGAGTAAGGAACAACGATCGGTGTACATATGTACCCTATTTGGCAGCGGGGCGCCGCTGCAGGCGAAACGACGTCGCATGCACTCTCCGGTTCGATTAGACACCAAGTTCAACTTGGAGTCGGCGAAAGAGGTCCGAGGCGCCGCGCCAATCGGACCAAATCTTGAGGTACGCCTTCTCGAACCTCGTTCTTTCAAAACACAGAGGCACCGAGATCACGGAGCTCCTATTCGCCCTTGGTTCTCCGTGTTCTCCGTCTCTCTGTGTTGACGCCAGTTCCGGGCACTGCAGGAGGAAGAGTAACGATCCACTTGGCCAGCGAGCGGCAGCGGACCGCTCTTTTGGGGATGCCTCGGGGTTGATCCCCGAGGAGATATCACGTTCAACCTAACCGGACCCGCTTCCTCCTTCCTCTTCGGCCGAGCGTGCGAGATTCGTCTGGGACCAAGCCAAACCGAGGCCGACATGACAGAGCGATTCGACGCGGTCGCAAACGACTCGACCGGAACACGAGTCCTTTCCACCGCAGATGGACGCAGATCGGCACAGATGGGGAGGCGGGCGGAGGGGAGAGAGGAAGTAAGGAACAACGATCGGTGTACATATGTACCCTATTCGGCAGCGGGGCGCTGCTGCAGGCGAAACGGCGTCGCATGCACTCTCCGGTTCGATCAGACACCAAGTTCAACTTGGGGTCAGCGAAAGAGGTCCGAGGTGCCGTGTCGATAGGTCCAAATCTTGATGTACGGCTGCTCGAACCTCGTTCTTTCAAAACACAGTGGCACCGAGATCACGGAGTTCCTATTCGCCCTTGGTTCTCCGTGTTCTCCGTCTCTCTGTGTTAACCCCAATTCCGGGGAGGCAGGAGGAAGAGTAACGATCCACATGGCCAGCGACCGGCAGCGGACCGCTCGTCTGAGGATGCCTCGGGGTTGATCCCCGAGGAGATATCACGTTCAACCTACCTAACCGGACCCGCTTCCTCCTTCCTCTTCGGCCGCGCGTGCGAGATTCGTCTGGGACCAAGCCAAACCGAGGCCGAAAAAAGTGTGAATCGCCGCTATGCATTGGCGACTCGACCGGTGCAAGAAGTTCTCAACCGCAGATGGACGCAGATCGGCGCAGATGGGGAGGCGGGGGAGAAGGCGGGGGGGGAGCGCGGGAGTGTTGGGCTGCAGATAGGTGTACACATGTACAATTATTCGCGTTCTAGCGAATGTCGTTTTCGAGCTGCGCTCTAACGCCCTCTGAGCGATTCCTCTGCAGAGCGGTCGCCCGCTGCCGCCTTGCGCTCAGCGACCCGATCGCGCAGGTCCTGCAGGGCGACTTCAATTAACTGATGGTTGTGTTGGCTAGTGACGACGATCAGTGTCAGAGTTTTGTCGAACGGGCGGATCCGCTGTTCGGATGGATCCCCTTCGTACTTCAGTAGCGTTTCCAGATAGGCCACAAGAACCGTGGGTTCGAAATTCCCCGGAGCGCCGTGGATATCCGTGAGATCCCCCACCCAGTACGCAGTAGTCAGGATTTGCGGCGTCTCGGCCTCCGGTTGCGTACGAGTCTGGAATTGTTCCTGGGCGACCAGCGCGCCAATCGCCAGCGTACTGATCAGTAACCCGACACCCACGAATCGCGCCATTGTCTCACTCCTGAAATCGCCCAGGGGATTCAATACCTCGCAAACTCTAGACCTGTCTACGAGCCGCGTCAATGTCATTTCAGGTTCGATGGGGAGAGTCTCGCGGACTTGGTTCGTTCCAAACTGCTTGCCTGTTCCTCGTTTAACGCCCAGTCAACGGCGCCGGCTGTTTTGGCTTACCGTTAAGTGTAAAGCCGGCGCCTGTGGCTGGGCGTTAAACGATATAGAAGAGAAGCGAGGAGGGCACGGTTGACGGTGCTGTTGAGGGTAAAGCCGGCGCCTGCGGCTGGGCGTTAAACGAAATAGAAGAGAAGCGAGGAGGGCACGGCTGGCGGCGCTGTTGAGGGTAAAGCCGGCGCCTGCGGCTGGGCGTTAAACGAATTGAAGGGGACATGGCGAAGAAGAACTGGATGGGGTAAAGACCGAAAGGTTTACCGGATTGACCAGTGGCGGGTGTCCAACCGCGGCACGTTGGTGAATCGATCGAACTGGGCGCAAATCTGAATATCCTCCGCCATGCCGCGGCGGACGAGGTTGCGGCCGCCGTGCATCTGGCCCATGGCGGCGGCGAGTGACGCGGGATCGCCGGTGGCGCGCCAGGTCGAGTCCCACAG
>JBGSLW010000096.1:0-5539 GCA_041740495.1 Pirellulaceae bacterium | reverse complement strand
GCACGCTCCACCAGCGGCTCGAAATCGCCCGGCGCCGCCTGAGCGGGTTGGCCGAACGCCCGGTGCTGACCCAGCCGTTGGAGCGGATTCACCGGTTGGCACAGCGGTGCGATGAGTGGGAACACCGCCTGGTGCAGGCCATGGGCCGCGCGGCGGAGCGACAGCGCGCAAAGATCGCCGAATCGGCGGGCCGGCTGCAGGCCGTCAGCCCGTTGAACGTGTTGGCTCGGGGGTACAGTCTCACGTTTGCGGCGCCGGGGCAACCGCTGTTGGATGCGACTGCGGTTTCGCTCGGCGCGTCGCTGACCACGCAATTGCATCGGGGGACGGTCGTGAGCCGGGTCGAGTCCGTTTCCAAGACCGGCCGGATGGATTAAGCTGGCGGACATGACCAAAAAATCAAAAGACGAAGTGCGCCCCGCGGACGACAAGACGAGCTTCGAGCATCATCTGGGGGAGTTGGAGCAATTGGTCCAAAAGTTGGAGACAGGCCAATTGGGCTTGAGCGAGTCGCTGCAGTTTTTTGAGGCCGGGCTGGGTCACTTGCGGGAATGCCAGCGCCGTTTGGCGGAGGCGGAAGAGCGGATCGCACTGGTCTTGAGCGTCGACGCCGAGGGAAACGCGGAGACTCGTCCATTGGATTTAACAGCCAACTCGGGGACACCCTCCGCCGAATCGCGGGGGCGGAAACGCTGATGGGTGTGGAATCGAACGTTGCGGATCGTGAGCTGCTCGCCCGGGTGCGAACGCAAGTGGACCGGTGGTTGGACGAGTACACATCTCGGTTGACGGGGACGCCGCCCCGGATGATCGAGGCGATTCGGTACAGTCTGCTGGGGGGTGGCAAGCGGCTGCGGCCGGCGATCGTGATTTGGGCGGCGGAGGCTTGCGGGGGGACCTTGGCCGAGGCGTTGCCGGTCGGCGCCGCGGTCGAAATGCTGCACACGTATTCGCTAGTGCATGACGACTTGCCGGCGATGGACGACGATGACTTGCGGCGGGGGCAGCCGACGTGTCATGTGCGTTACGGCGAGGCGACGGCGATTTTGGTGGGGGATGCGCTGCTCACAATGGCATTTGAGGTGTTGGGTTCGGTGGGACGGACCGGGGAAATCGCGGCGGCGTGCGTGCGGGCGTTAAGTCGGGGGGCGGGCCCCCGGTTCTTGATCGGGGGCCAGTTCGATGATTTGGCGGCGGAGAATCGCCTGCTTACAATAGAAGACTTGGAGGAGATCCATCTGCGCAAAACCGCCCAATTGTTCGGAACTTCGGCTGAACTGGGGGGGTGGGTTGGCGGCGGGTCTGCGGTGCAGATCGAGCAGTTGGGGGCGTTCGGCCGCCGGCTGGGGTTGGCCTTCCAGATCCAAGACGATCTCTTGGATGTGCAAGGGCAGGAAAATCACCTTGGCAAACGAGCCCAAAAAGACCAAACTCGTGGCAAATCGACGTACCCCGCCCTGGTGGGGATCGAAGCCAGCCAGCAGAGATGCCGCGAGTTGATCGAGGGAGCGATCGGGCAGCTCGCGGATTGGGGACCTCCGGCCGATCCGCTGCGACGCCTGGCGCAAGGACTAATGCATCGAACCCATTGAGGATCGACCGAGACCCATGTCGAACATACTGAATCAAATCGAATCGCCGCAGCAATTGCACTCGATGAACATCGAGCAGCTCAAGCAGCTGGCGGGTGAAATCCGCGAAGCGCTGTGTTCGTTGTTGAGTGTTCGCAGCGCCCATTTCGCCTCCAATTTGGGCGTGGTCGAGCTTTGTTTGGCGCTGCACAGCGTGTTCGATTTTCGGCGGGACCGGTTGATCTGGGACACCGGGCATCAGATTTACCCGCACAAAATGGTGACGGGCCGCTTCCATCAGTTTTCGTCGATTCGCACACGGGGCGGGTTGATGGGCTATCCGAATCCGCAGGAGAGTCCGTACGACTTGTTCATGACCGGGCATGCCGGCTGCAGTGTCTCCACGGTCGTCGGACTGCGGAGCGGCGACGACCTGCAGGGAGAGACCGATCGGGCGGCGGTGGCCGTGATCGGGGACGGGGCCTTGCCGTCGGGGATCGTGTTCGAGGCCTTCAACAACGCCAGCTACCTGAAGAGCAACGTCCTGATCATTCTGAACGACAACGAGATGTCGATCTGTCCGCGGGTGGGGGGGGTTGCCAAGTACCTCGATCGTCTGCGGGCCACGACCTTTTATTCGGGGCTGAAGCACGAGGTCGTCAGCTTGCTCAATCGGGTCCCCGTGTTTGGGGACCCCAGCGAGCGGCTTTTGGCGCAGATCAAGGAAGGGGTCAAAGCCGGCTTGCACGGCGGGATGCTGTTCGAGGAATTGGGGCTGCGGTATTTCGGTCCGATCGATGGGCATGATATCTCGTTGACTCGGAAGTATCTGAAAATGGTGAAGGACTTGAAGGGGCCGATCCTGTTGCACGTGATCACGCGCAAGGGAGAGGGCTTTGATCCAGCCGCCAACGATCCGGTTTATTTCCACACCCCCCCCACGTTTGACCGCGAGGGGAACCAGGCCTTGGTCAAGGCCAAATCCAGCAGCAAGGCTTACACCGACCACGCCAGTGACGCGATCTTGGATCAATTGCGGCACAATCCGCTGGCGACCGTGTTGACCGCGGCGATGTGCCAGGGGAACAAGCTGGAACCGGTCCGCGACGAGTTTCCCGCTCGATTTTTCGATACGGGGATTTGCGAATCGCATGCCGTTGCGTTCGCGGCCGGACAAGCCAAGACCGGACTGCGCCCGATCGTCGACATTTACAGTACGTTTTTGCAGCGGTCGTACGATCAGATCTTCCAGGAGGTCTGCCTGCAGAACCTGCCGGTGACCTTCATGATGGATCGCGCCGGACTGACCGGCCCGGACGGGCCGACGCATCACGGGACCTTCGATCTGGGTTACATGCGAATCCTGCCGAACATGGTGGTGATGGCTCCGGGGGACGCCAACGACGTGGGTGCGATGTTGGACTTTGCTTTGCAACAGGCTGGGCCCTGCTGCATCCGCTATCCCAAGGAGCAGGCGGCCGAGTTGGATCGGGACCTGCAGCTGGTGGAATTGGGACGTGCCGAGGTGCTTTCCTGGGGAGACGACGCGATGATCTTGTGTGCGGGCGCCCAGCTGGCGTCGGCGCTCGCCGCCGCTCAACAGTTGGCCCGCGAGGGGATCCAGTGCGGCGTGGTGAACATGCGGTTTGTCAAACCATTGGACACGGCAGTGATCCGTCAAGCGATCGAGCAATCCCGGGTGGTCGTGACCGTCGAAGAGGCGATGTTGATGGGCGGATTCGGCAGTGCGGTTTTGGAGTTCGCGAGTGACGCTGGGTTGGATGCCCGCCGAATTCGCCGGTTGGGGATTCCCGATCGATTTATCGAGCACGGTGAGCGGGAGGAACTGTTGGCCGAGCTGCGTCTGGATGCCGCGGGGATTCGGCAGACGATCCGCGATGCGCTGGGCGCCAACGCGCCGGTGGACGGCCAATACGTCTAGAGTCGACTGCGAGCGGCGCGTGACCCAACTGCAATTGTTTGATTGGCAGAACCGCAAACCTCGGGTCGCACTGTTGGGCTCGTGTGATCGCCGCCCTGCGATGGTTCCGATCATCGCGGAGTTGCGGCCGGCGATCGCCAGCCTGGTCGACATCGTCGTGGAGGACTTTGACTATTCGCTCGATCTATCGGGGTTCGAAGTCGACCTGGCGTTGGTCTTCGGCGGGGACGGCTCGATTCTGCGGGCAGCGCGGCAAATGGGGCATCAGCAGATCCCGGTGGTGGGGGTGAACTTCGGGAAGCTCGGGTTTTTGGCCGATCTGCTGCCGGAGGACCTGCTGCCCGCCTTGGAGAAAATCGTCGCCGGTCAATGCGAAGTGATCCGCCATCTCATGCTCCGCTGCCAGGTGGTGCGGGACGGTCGCGTGATCGTGGACGAGCTGGGTTTGAACGAAGTCGCGGTGATGGGGGGGCCTCCCTTTGCGATGCAGCAGATCGAGTTTTACGTCGATGCGGAATTGGCGACGACGTTCAGTTGTGATGGACTGATCCTGAGTACCCCGGTGGGCTCGACGGCCCACAGTCTTTCGGCGGGCGGCCCGATCGTGCGCAAGGATCTGCAGGCCTTTGTCATTTCCCCTTTGAACCCGCATACCCTGACGGTGCGTCCGGTCGTCGACTCGGCCGATCGCCAATACGAATTCGTGGTGCAGCAACCGAATCCGTCGACCTACGCACTGGTCGATGGCCAGGCGGTCCACCCGCTGCAGCCGTGGGATCGAGTCCGCGTCACGAAAGCCGCGCCGGAGTTTCTGCTGCTGCAGATCAAGGGACAAGGGTATTATCGAACGCTCCGCGAGAAACTCGGTTGGAGCGGCGGTCTGCGGAGCAGTCCCTGAGAATCCGGCGTCGTACTGCGGCGGCGGCGGCGCGAGATCACCCGCGCCGATCCGCTCGATCTGGCAGTCTTCCCCTCGCTGTCATTTGCTCGACTTGGCAAGGTTCCTTAGAATCAACGCTTGGCAGCCTGTTGAAAAAACCAGTGGGTAGGCGGAAGGCGGTAGGCGGTATGCGGTAGGCCGGAACTAGTCTTCGCGGTTCCGGCAATCGGGTTATACAAGGCAACGTGGTTTTTCATGGCAGAGTCGTTCGTGCCGGAACTTCGTCGCAAAGGCTGCTTGTCGCCGGCCTACTTTTTCAACCGACTGTAACTAGGCGCCGTCCTGTTTCCATCCGCATCTTTCGTTGCCGCAGTCTGATGTTTGTCCGCCGTCTGATTCACCGCGAGACCCTGTTGTGGGTTGGGTTTGTGCTTTGTCCGTTAGGATTTCTCGCCCCCGCGCCTGCCCAAGACCTGCGGATCACCAACGTCGAAATCGTGGGGGGCGAGCCGTTCGGGATCGGCAAGGTGACAATCGAGCCCGGCGCGGACGACTTGATGACGGAGCTGACCGATGGGTTCCGAATCTCTGATAGGGAGGGTCGGATTTTCTACCCGGTCATGTCGCAGCGGTTGATCGACAAGGTGATCGACAACTTGGACGAGACGTCGTTGCAGTCCAGCCGCCGCACGTTTTGGTTTCTGGTGCGAGGCCTCACACCGCTCGATTTGCGGATTTCGGGCGCGACGGCGGTCGAACGGCGGGCCGAAGTTCAGCAGGCTCGGCCCGGCCCGACACGCCGTTTGATTCGGCAATGGTGGCGGGAGTACGGACAAGTCGCTCGGCAGCGCGCGAATGACGGGAACTACCCTCCGCTGCTGGACGCGTATCTGCAGGCGATGTTGGCCAAACGGTTGGGTTTGGAGTCGGAAACATTGGTGGATCGCCTGCTCGAGCGCGACCCGCTCCGCTCGACCCTGGACTTGCTGTTCGATGTCGAGTCGTTTCAGGCGGGGGTGGTGAGTGACTTGATGATGACGCCACGGACCCACGCGGCGCTCCGCCCCTTGCCGCCGGCGCCGCGTTGGTCGTCCGGCCTGACGGCGCTTCCCCCGCCGGAGATCGCGATCGAACCGATCGCGGAGG
>JBGSLW010000095.1:0-37364 GCA_041740495.1 Pirellulaceae bacterium | reverse complement strand
GCGCGTCCGCCGGCGAACCGCCAACGCCCCGCGGCGATACTCACCAGGCGAATAGCCCGGAGCGAACTTGGCCGCCAGCGCATCGAACTCGGCGGCGAATTCGGGCGAGCAAAACAGTCGCTCCACCGGCAGGCCGTAATCGACTTCCAACATCCGCAGGGCGATCTCGCTGCCGTGGCGATAAGCGTCGGTTTCGCCGATCGACGCCAACCCGGACCGTTTGCTCCCCACCGCCAGGCGTTTCGACTTGCCCAACCGCCACAACGTCAGGTTCCAGAGCGCTGGATCGCCGGACAAACCCCGGGCCGCACAAGCTGCGACAAACTCGGCGTTGCGATTCGGGTCGCACAACAAATCGTCGACCGAATCCCCTGCGGCCACATCGGCAAACGCCGCAGCAACTCGTTCCGCAATTTCCGCTGCGTTCTCCGCCGATCGTTTGCGCTTTCCACGCACAGTCGGCGGTGCACTTGTGAGCGGATTCTCGGGACCGTCCAATGTATCCCCCACGCGCACCGCATCCAATCGCCGCTCGATCGCCGCCGCATATTCCGCAGACAACTCGAACCCGATCCACCGCCGCCCCAGTTTCTTGGCCACCGCCAACGTCGTCCCGCTTCCGCCGAATGGATCCAGCACCAGATCGTGCGGATGACTCGTCGCCCGAATGATCCGACCCAGAAGTTGTTCCGGCATCTGGCAGCCGTGATGTCCCATCCGCTCCTTGAAAGTCCCCGCCACCCGCGCGTAATACCAGGTATCGTGGTCGGGCTGAAAACTATCGCGGGCATCCTGCGGACGAATGATCCAGGTGTTGTCGGGCAGTCGCCCTCGCGGGTTCGCCCGGTTGTCTGCATACACCAACTCCCGCGCCGATTTGACCCGAATCTGTGGGTTCTGGAAGTTGAAGGTGAATTGCCGCGGATCCTTGACGAAGTGGAAAAGATGCGTGTGCGAGCGACTGAACCCGCGGCGGCAATTGACGCCGAACGTGTAATACCAAATCACCCAGCTGCGGCAATGGAACCCGGCCGCTTGCGACTGCAACTTCAATTCCGCCGCGAATTCGTCCCCGATCGCCAACCAGAAGGTCCCGTCGGGCTTGAGCACCCGATGGATCTGGTCGATCCATCGCCGGCACCACCCCAAGTAGTCATCCACCGCCCGACGGTCCTCGTACACGTCGTACTCGTAGCCGATGTTGAACGGTGGATCGGCGAAAGCCAAATCGACCTCGGCCGCGGGCAACTGCTCCAACAACGGCAGGCAATCGCCGCAATAAATCCGATTCGCGGTCGTTCCCATCCTACACTCCTACTCCAAACTCCTACTCCTATTCCTACGCCTACTCCTGCTCGTACTCGTACTCGTACTCGTACTCGCGACCCTTCGTCGACTCACATCTCCAACCATTCCCTGCCCTTACGCTCGAACCCTCGATTACGAGCACCGTTCCACTGAGCACGAGCACGATTTTGCCGTCGCGGCTACCGTATTGCGGGCGCCCGGCGGCAGACGAACTTGACTTCCTTCGCCTTCTCGTCGTCGCCGATCCGCACGAAGATATGAATCTCATCGTCGCTGATTTTGCGATACGTCAAACCGCTGAAGAACGCCTCGCGCTCGTTGATCTTGACCAGCGGGAATTCGACACTGCGGTCCTTTTCTTCCCAACCGACCATGTCGGGGCGAAAGTGTTTGATCCGAAGCACCAGCGAGTTATCCTCGGTCGCGATTGTCTGCAACTCATAGAATTTGACGTCGTTGTCCTGTGCAAACTTGAACATCCCCACCATCGTCCCGGCGCTGGGGGCATTCCAGGTCTCTTCGAATTTGCCCTCCATCGCTTCCCCTTCCCAAGGGCCGGCGATCCACGCCAACTGATCGATCGTCGCCGCGGGCGACTTCCCGCCCGACGGCAGGCTCAAGACATTCCCGCTCGCGGACTCCTTGGGTTGCGATTCTTGGGCTGCCGTAACGTCCCATGCCATACCTGCGACGCCCCAAAGGATCATCGCTCCACAGACTGCCAACCTGTTTTTGCAAGTCACTTTGGTAAACCCCCAGCACCGATGAGCGAAAACAGGCATCGACCTGAATCGTCGATGCTTCCCCTGAAAATCGTAACAGAATCGGTCGACTACGGGCAGTTCGGTGCGGGTGGGAGCACTTACTTTCGACCGCCGCGCGGTTTCTTGACGGCAACGAGGGGTTCAGCGATATTGGCAGGCTTGTGCCGGCCGTACCTTCTTGAACTGATCCATCCCTTGGCGAGATGCCATGAAATCGAGCGAAGCTCTTACGATGTCGGCGATCCGGAAGCTCCAGGCAGCCCCGGGTTTGGATCTGCGGCACGATGTTCCCCGCCCCACCATCGGGGCGCGTGAAGTCCTGGTCAATGTGACCCATGCCGGCATCTGCGGCACCGACCGGCATATTTACGAATGGGACCGCTGGAGCCAGAACCGAATCAAGGTCGGGATCACGACGGGACATGAGTTCGTTGGCCGCGTTGTCGCGGTCGGCCAGGCGGTGGAACGCGCCTCCGTCGGGCAGCGGGTCAGTGCCGAAGGGCATGTCGGCTGTGGCCGTTGCGAACCTTGCCGCACCGGCAATGGCCATATCTGCGAACGGGTCGAAATCCTGGGCATCGACCGGGATGGGGGATTCGCTCAGTTCGTCGCCGTCCCGGAAGAGAACATCTGGCCGGTCCATCCGCAGATCCGGGACGAGGTCGCCGCCATCTTCGATCCCCTGGGTAACGCCGTGCACACGGTGATGACCGCCGGCGTCAGCGGCAAGACCGTGCTGATCACCGGCGTCGGGATCATCGGCTTGATGGCGGTCGGAGTCGCCCGCGCCGCCGGGGCCAGCCAGATTTTCGTGAGCGACGTCGACCCCAGTCGACTGGCGCTCGCCCGCCGCTTGGGGGCCGACGAGGCTTTTCCCGCGGGGGACGATTGGATCCCCCAAATCCGCCAGCGGACCGGCGGCTACGGCGTCCATGTCCTGTTGGAAATGAGCGGACACCCGCAAGCTATCCGCAACGGCTTCGAAGCGCTCCGCGGCGGCGGACACGCCGCCTTGCTGGGAATCCCCGCCAACGAAGTCTCCTTCGATCTGCCGCGGCACGTGATCTTCAAAGGAGCTACGATCCACGGGATCAATGGCCGGCGGATGTTCGAAACCTGGTACCAGATGGAGAATCTGCTACTCTCCGGCCGACTCGATCTCGATCCGATCATCACCCACGTTTTGCCGTTGGAGGACTTTGAACAAGGTTTGCGCATGATGCAGTCCGGCGAAGCCATCAAAGTCGTCCTCCGCATCCCACCCCCACCACCGGACGATGCCGCATGCCAAATGCCCACTTCGATCAGCGTTGCCGCGAGTTAATCGAGTCGCTTGACCGCAGCGGCCAACGCAAGCCATTTTACGACCTCACCTCCCCGATGCGGCCGCTGGTCCAGATCGAAGGCAAGGGAGAGGTCCTGGTCCTCTGCGCCAACAACTACCTGGGACTGGCCGACCATCCGGACGTGATCGAAGCCGGGATCCAAGGCCTGCGCGACTACGGCGCCGGTACGGCCTCGGTCCGCTTCATTTGCGGCACGCTCGCCTGTCACCGCCGTCTGGAACAGAAAATCGCCTCGTTCGTCGGCACCCAGGCCGCCCTCAGCTACGTCAGTTGCTGGAACGCCAACGAAGCGCTCTTCCCGACGCTGGTCGCTCCCGAAGATGCCGTGCTGTCCGATGAACTCAACCACGCCAGCATCATCGACGGGTTGCGGCTGATGGCCAAAGGGGTCAACAAACAAGTCTACCGCCATGCCGACCTGGAGCAACTCGAAGGCAAACTCAAGGAAACGCAAGCCCACCCCTGCCGCTGGGTCGTGACCGACGGCGTCTTCAGCATGGAGGGGGACGTCGCGCCACTGCCGGAGCTCTTGGAACTCTGCCGCCGCTACAACGCGTTGCTGGTCGTGGACGACTCGCACGGGGTCGGCGTCCTGGGGCAAGGCGGCCGTGGTACACCCGAGCATTTCGGGCTGCTGGGCCAGGTCGACATCCTGACCGGAACGCTGGGCAAGTCCTTGGGCGGCGCGGCGGGTGGTTACGTCGCCGCCTCGCAGAAAGCGATCGAAGTCCTGGAGCAACGCGCGCGACCGAGTCTATTCTCCAACGCGCTGCCGGCCACCGTGGCCTACAGCGCGCACCAGGCGATCGACGTGTTGGAAAGAAACCCTACACTGGTCGCTCGACTGCATAGCAACGTGCGGACAGTCCGCACGGGCTTGCAAGACCTGGGCTTCCATTGCCATCCCTCACCTACCGCGATCATTCCGATCATGATCGGCGATGAGGCGGAAGCGATCCGGAAATCGGCCCGGCTCTTCGAACTGGGGGTGATGGTGATCGGCTTTGGATTCCCGGTCGTCCCCAAAGGCCAGGCCCGTCTCCGCGTCCAAGTCTCCGCCGCCCTCAGCGACGACCATATCCAACGCGCCCTCGACGCGTTCGCGAAGCTGTAACCGCACGCAACGAAGGCCCCCGTGATGGGGCACTCCTGCGCAGACGACCACGGGCACGAATCGGCGACAGTCGAACACTAATCTCCGCTGATCCACGCTAATCCCAGACATTGGGACGATGCAGAATTCGAATTGCAGCAATGGCCTACTCCGACAACTCTCAACGCCATTCCGTCCCTTCCCCACCCATCTTGATTAGCGCGGATTAGCGTAGATCAGTGTTCCCCCGACTTCGACGACTCTTCGCACGAATCGGCGAGAGTCGAACACTAATCATCGCTGATCCACGCTAATCCCAGACATTGGGACGATGCAGAATTCGAATTGCGGCAACGGACTATTCCCACGACTCTTCCCAGCGTTCCGTCCCTTTCCCGCCCATCTTGATTAGCGCGGATTAGCGTCCATTAGTGTTCCCCCGATTTCGACGACTCCTCGCACGAATCGGAGAGAGTTGAACACTAATCTACGCTGATCCACGCTAATCCCAGACATTGGGACGATGCAGAATTCGAATTGCAGCAACGGACTATTCCGACGACTCTTCCCAGCGTTCCGTCCCTTTCCCGCCCATCTTGATTAGCGCGGATTAGCGTCCATTAGTGTTCCCCCATCTTTCCCTCCTCCGCGTCTCAGCGCCTCTGCGGGAACCATCCCCAACCGCCATCTTCAAACTTTTCCATTCGACCAGGAGGCAACTGAGGAAACGGAGTCCTTTCTGCACGAATCTCCCTCCGTTATCTCCGTTCCCTCCTGTTCAAACACAATTCCCATGCCAGTAGCCCACTCGTGCAAAAAAAAAGAGCCTTCTTGAGGACGAAGGGTTGGCTGCCGACGCCCCCTCCCCTCGCTGCGCTCGACCCGCCCAGGGGGAGGGTTACACAAAAAAGGCGTCCAAACATCGATACGCCAGTACTCGCCAAAATGGCCTGGAATGGATCGGTCGTTATCCGAGATTATGACCCCCGAGATCGAGCGCAAAACGACCGCCCGTATAATGACGCGCGGGCGCGGGCGCTGGCATGACCGCGACGCCGCCAGGCTTCAGGCTCAACTCCAGCAACATTCTATTCCGGGCGCTGGCTTCACTGATTTTTTGCACGGCAGGCACTAGCAACCCAATCAGGATCGCAACAGCTCCGTTTCCGTTCGATAGAATCGAAAAGCCAGGCTGTTTTGCGGGCACGATTGCGATCAGATCGGCGCGATTGGGATTGGTTTCGCGGATTTGTTGAACCAGATGCGTCAATTCGTGGCCCACGTGTTGTGGTGGATGACCGAGATCGATCCAAATGCTGTCCCGACCGATTTTCAGAATGGGTGACCGGTTCGTTCCATTGGAAAAAACCGCCCCCTGACCCACGGTTGAAAAATAATGCTTTACGGTGTCGTTGCGAAATGAAATCTGATGCCACTGAGGAAACATGAGATGTTCCTTTATCCGAACGGGCGGGCGTGGACTTGTGGAATGACCCGGCGAGTTGTGCACCAGTGCACAACGCGTCAGCCATTATATGATCCCTCGTTTCGATCAGGGGGGAACTGAGGAAACGGAGTTTTTCCAAAAAAACCCCCCTCCCTTATCTCTGTTTCCTCCTGTTCCAACACAGATCCCGTTTGAACAAAGCCGCGTCCGCTCGACTTGTTCTTGGTCGAAGGACTGGCAACCAGCGTCCCCGCCCTTCGCTGCGTTTGCGGCTGGACAGAAAAGGGTCCGGGGGTCGTTTTCAAAACGAACCCCGAACCCTTTGTCCGTACGGCAAACAGCCCACATCGGCTAGCAAAACTGGGCTTCCATTGCCACCTTTCTCCGAATGCGATCATCTCGATCATGATCGGAGATGAAGCCGAATCGATCCGCAAATCGGCCCGGCTCTTCGAAAGGGGGTGATGGTGATCGGATTCGGGTTCCCGGTTGTCCCCAAACGACAAAGCTCGCATCCGCGTCCAAGTCTCCGCCGCCCTCAGCGACGAGCATTTCCGCAGAGCCCTCGACGCATTCGCGAAGCTGTAACCATTTTCCGGCTTGTTTTTCACGATCCACGCTGCCGAAATGTGCACGATTTAACACGCCTAAAAAATGCCGAATACTACTTGACAAGCCGATTGGCCAGCGACATAATGCCGCATTGACAATTTTGTATTCTTCAGTACTCGGCCATTCTTCAGTACTCGGCCATTCTTCTCGGTGGTGCCTGCGATGAGAATGAGTTCGCGTGCAGCAATCGCACACCAGAACCCTACGTCCATCAAGGATGGACGTTTTGGCATTGCAACCCGATCGGTACTGGGTGCTCCCAAAGCGACTGGGGCGCACCGGGATGTTGGGGCTGCTATTGCTCCACCAATCTTGAAGAGCAGAATCCGCCGACCTTGTGCCGATGCCAATAGACAGCAGGTGTTAAGATCCTGCTAACAATATGAAGGAACGCCAACATGGCCAGGTACGTCTTCAACGTTCGGGACAGTTGTCGTGCAACGGTACACTGGCTGAGACGACCCAACTGGATGATTGCCAGCATTCTTGCGCTTTCACTAGCCATTGTCGTCTGCGGCCAGGCAAATGCGCAAAGTTCGTCCACGACCACGTTACTCCAGGGATTTCCCAAGACAGCGTTCGATGCGTGGCGCGACTACTATAACCGATTCGACGTGGTGGGAGTCGAAGCCAATATCGAATTCACATCAACGTCCGCCAAGGATGAACTCGAGCCTCGCGTCACCACTTGGTACAAGAAAGGCGATCTGTTCGTATCTGACCAGAATGGTTCGAACTACGCCATTGCAGTGAATGCCAAATATTCATTCACGGTCTCCAACAGGAAAACAGGCAAGCCGAGGATCACGGATTTAAGCCTGACCCCGAAGCCCGTGCCCGTTCGTCAGCGAACGGCAACTACCTTTGGGTCGTATCTTGGGTTTTGCGTCATACCTGGTTCCTGGGAGTCGTTACTGTGGTTCGAAAAGATCGGCGCAACATTCCGTGTGACGAACACGACGGTTGACGCCGCCAATCCTGCGTTGGTGCATGTCGAGTTCGAGATAAAACCAAGTCAGTCAGGCTTCCCAGAATCCGGGCAGATGACCCTGGATAGTTCCAAGTTCTGGCTGCCGACGAAAATGGCTTTTGACTTGCCAACGATTCAATTGTCTGAACAGGATGCGAAGGCGTTCTCGGCTATGGCCAGTCAACAAGCTGGGGAGTCGGTGGAAATCGCGGCCGGAGACCTCGGACCCACAGGGATCTCCGCGGTTTGGAGCTACGCAGCGATAAACGGCAGACCGTTCGTCGATCGTTTCGAGATTGAAAACCCGGGGGGTGGCATTTCCCCCGGATATCCACCCCTTGTTGCCAGTAACATCAAGTATCGTTTCGATGCCCCCAGCGAGAGTCGATTTCGACTTTCCTACTATGGATTTTCCGAGCCAGATGGCGTTTTGTGGGGATGGCCGAAGTGGCTACGGTATTCACTTTTTGGGGCCATAATCCTACTACTTGGGTTCGGTATTCAACGAATCATAGCGCGAGGAAAAAAATGAAGATGCCACCACGCCGCCAGGGTCTTACCTTAATCGAACTGGCAGTCGTCATCGGGATTGTTGGCATATTTGCGGGAATGCTTATCCCTGCAGTGCAGTCCATTCGCGAAACGGCCCGCGCTAGCCAGTGCAAAAACAACTTGCGGCAACTGGGCCTCGCGGCGATGGGATTCGAGAATTCTCATGGCTATTTGCCAGGTCCTTGGTTCAATGCCCCGCCCGATTCGCCAGAGTATCATGCAGACCGCGGATTATTCGTTCAGTTGCTCGACTTCACGGAAGAAAGCAGCCGTTCTGCCGTATTTCGCCTCGTCCACACGACGCACGACTTGAAGAATGTGCCGATGCTGGTCGACCCAGCCCAGGAGCTTCATTGCCCTTCGGCAAGCGGACCGCCTGCAGTATTGACGGAAATCGCCTCCGTGTTTTCCGGACCGGCCGTTCCGGGCCTGCGCACAGCAACATGTGATTACATTGGAAACGGTGGGTACGCGCCGATTCACGACATTCGCAAGAATCCGTCGCTGTATGACGGACCCATTGGGGTTCAAATCAGCCGGAGCAGTTTGCCCAAGGAAACCCCCGCTAGGATCCACGACGGACTTTCGAACACATTGCTGTTTTGGGAATCAATTGGAAACACCAGAATCTTGGATGGAGGACATTCTGAAGTAGAAATCAATTCCTTTGCAAAGGAACGATTCGGCGTTCTAGCGGTTGGCCCCCCGATTGTGCTCTTGCGGAGTTTTGGCGCCCCCTCCACGAAGAGCTACCATCATTCTTGGGGTGGTCTTCGCATTGGAAATATGCGCGAAGTCGAAGGACGAGTCATCAACATTGGCAATACCAATGGAGAGCCCTGTTCGAGACACCCGAGCGGCGCCAGCGCGGTGCTCGCTGACTGTTCGACTCGAATGCTGTCACGCGACATTGCGCCAGAGATTGCAAACGCTTTGGCGAGTTCTCGCGGAGTCGATCTCGCAAACGAATAACGACCCGGCTACCATCGGCTTACCCGGAACGCTAATCTCCGCTGATCGGCGCTAATCCCAGACGTTGGGACGATGCAGAATTCGAATCGCGGCAACGGACTACTCCGACAACTCTCAACGCCATTCCGTCCCTTCCCCACCCATCTTGATTAGCGCGGATTAGCGAAGATTAGTGTTGCCCCATCTCCCTCCTCCGCGCCTCAGCGCCTCTGCGAGAGCCATCCCCAACCGCCATCTTCAAACTTTTCCATTCGAACAGGAGCCGACCGCGGAAACGGAGTTTTTTCCAAACAATTCTCCTCCGTTATCTCCGTTCCCTCCTGTTCAAACACAACTCCCGATTGAACAGAGCAGCGTCGGCTTGTTTTTTCGTGGACGAAGGACTGGCTGCCGGCGCGCCCTCCCCTCGCTTTCCTCGACCTTGGAACTCCTCCCAGCGCAGGCGAATTTCCGGTGCGCGTGTACAATGCGCGATCGCTCAGGACGTGCGAATCCCCCCCGGCGGACTCGACTCGCCCTAATTCGTTTGGAAACCACCCAAGGAACTGCGCCATGACCCGCTTATCTTTTTCACTTGTCGCCTGCGTCGCCGTCTCGTTTGTCTGCTCTCCGGGTCCGGCCGATGACTGGACTCGCTTTCTCGGGCCCAATGGCAGCGGAATCGCTGCGGGGAAAGCGGTGCCGTCGAGTTGGTCGCTGACCGAGAACATGCCTTGGAAAGCCGATCTCCCTGGCTTCGGCAGTTCGTCACCGATCGTGGTCGACGGCAAGGTCCTGGTCACCTGCTATTCCGGGTACGGGCTGGACGCTCAGCAACCGGGGGACATCAAGAACCTCGTTCGCTCGCTGGTCTGCTTCGACGCCGCCAGCGGCAAGCAATTGTGGAAATCCGACGTCGCTGCGTCGCCCGACGAAGATCCATACAAAGGCTTTATCACCGAGCACGGATATGCCAGCAGCACACCCACCAGCGACGGCCAGCATGTTTTCTGCTTCTTCGGCAAGACCGGCGTGGTTGCCTTCGACCTGGAAGGGAAACAACTCTGGACAAAACACCTGGGGGACTTCTCCGATCCGGCCAAATGGGGGGATGGTTCCAGCCCGGTTCTGGTCGGCGATTTGCTGATCGTCAACGCCGGGATCGTCGGTCACAAGATCGTCGCCTTGAAAAAATCAACCGGCGAACAAGTCTGGCAGGTGGAGAACGATGGCTTCACCAATACCTGGTCGACGCCGGTGTTGGCCGAGGTCGACGGACATACTGAACTGGTGTTCAGTATCCCCCAGAAGATCTTTGCGGTCGATCCCGCCAGCGGCAAGGAATTGTGGTTCGTCGAGTCCCCCATCACCAACACGGTCTGCCCCAGCCTGGCCTATGCCCAAGGGGTGGTGTACG
Organism: Pirellulaceae bacterium; assembly: GCA_041740495.1. Lineage (GTDB taxonomy): Bacteria > Planctomycetota > Planctomycetia > Pirellulales > Pirellulaceae > JANMEB01. Next base: position 26,904 of record JBGSLW010000095.1, on the reverse strand, counting down.
CGATGGGAGGCCGCGGAGGACTCGGGATCGCCGTGCGGTGCGGGGGCAAGGGGGATGTCACGTCAACCCACCTCGCCTGGTCAGCGCCCTTGCAGGCAGGGATCGGGACTCCGATCGCCGTCGGCGGGCGCCTGGTCTGGAGCAGCCGCGGAATCGTCACCTGCGTCGATTGCAGCACCGGCGCGGAAGTCTACAAGGAGCGGATCGGCGCCGCGGAACAACCTGGCCAGCGACGCGGCCCGGCCGGCGATTACGCTTCCGCGGTCGCCTCCGGCGATCACATCATCGTGATCCCCCGCAACGGTCAGGCCGTTGTGGTGAAAACCGGTGACCGCTACGAACAAGTCGGAACGGGAAAATTTGGCGACGACCCGGGACCCTTCAATGCCACCCCAGCGATCAGCGAAGGCCGGATGTTCGTTCGTACGAACCGCGCGTTGTATTGCATCGGGAACTAGACTACTCATCTTCGGTCACTTTGCTGCGACCCATGGCGATGTTGTATTCCCCCAGCGCCGGGATCATCATCGCCAGGGTGGCGAAGCCGTAGGCCGACGCCATCACCAGGAACACCGACAGGTAGCGGCCCAGCAGCAGGCTGGTGACCGAATAGAACATGGCCACGGGCAAGACGGTGGTCGCTAAGACCATCGCGGCGGACGGGTTTCGCGCCCCGATCGCCGCGTACAATCCGATGGCGCCGCCGACGATGAACGCCAGGAACGGCGGCAGCTGGGCTTCCATGTTTCCGGCAAAGTTGATCAGCAAGACCATGGTGGTCGCCACGCCCAGGAACAAGAAAAAGACGGTCCCCAGGCTGGTGCCGATCGCCCGACGGCTACTCCAGTACATCATCCCGCAATGGATCCCCAGCATCCCGGAGAACACGTTCAACAGCAGCCAACCGACTGCCAGGAACAACAAGTTCTCCAGCGAGACCACGCGCACCCACCACAGGTAGCCAAACATCAGCAGCGGCAACAGGATCGAATCGAGCGAGATCGTCAGCACGCCCCCCAACTTGCCAAACAGAAACTCGCGCGGCGAGAGATCGGTCACCATCAACAGGTCCAGGCACTTCCCGTCCCGCTCGCTGGTGATCGACGTCACCGCCAGGGCATTGACGATCACCAGGCTCAACAGCAGGAACGCGCTCAACAACCGCGCGGTCGGCGACAGATCTTCGGCGCTCGAGCGGAGGAGCGCGGTGGGATCCTGCTGGATTGTCCAGTACAGGCCGTAGGCGACACAGGCCGCCATCAACCAATAGGCTGCACGAATGAACACGATTTTCTTGCCATAGGCCCACGTCCGCGTCTCGCGCCAGTACACCGGGTTCATGCCCACGGTGCGCGAACGCGTGTCGACTCGCCGCCGCCGGTCGTCGACATGCCCCACCTGCCGATCGGAGAGCGAAGCGACCGAGGCTTCGGCGCCGTGGACATCTCCTCCCGCGGTCATGCCTTCCGCCTGACCCGGTCGCACATCGCGACTGGGATTCCAGCGGCGAACTTTCCAGATGCCGATCCCGGCGACCGCCGCCGCGACGCCCAACATCACCAGCACGTGCGGCGCCAATTGCGTTTGCCAATTCCGATCGATCGACGTACGGACGGCGGCCCGCATCGCCTCGATCGGACTCATGATCGCCGCCCATTGCGCGGCCGGCATCCCCAGCCAGCCGCCCGGCAGCATGCCGACCGCCTCCCAGGCCCCGATCCAAAAGACGATCAGCAGTAGGACGAGCGCCAACGCCTGAAAGGTCTTTTCCCGCCACAACCCGATCGTCGTCCCCAAGCTTCCCGTCGCGAGCGCCGTCGCGCCGGTTACGGCAAACGCCCAGCCGACCTGGGCAAACGATGTCCCCCCAAACGCGACGATCAGCATGAAAATTGGGAGCGAGGTCAGCAGCATCACCAGAATGTTCAACAAGCTGGCCAGTAGCTTGCCGACCACCAACTCATGATTCGAGAGCCGCGTCATCAGCAAAAGGATCAGCGTCTTCCGGTCTTTCTCGATCGCGATCGCGCTGGCGCTTTGGATCGCCGCCAGGAACATCATCAACGCCATCTGCAGGGGGGCCAACACCCGGAACAACAAGTTCCCGAACGCCGCCAGGTCCCCCACGTTGCGGATCAGTTGAGTGCCGCTGACCACCATCCAGGCGGTGCAGGCCAGCAGCAGCAATGCCAGCGCGTACACGCTGCGCTGCACGTAAAACCGAGGGCGACGCGGCGCCGTGATTGCTTCACGCGTAAAGACAGGGCCTACCAACACGAGTCGTTTTCTCCTTATTGCTGATCGGCCAACGCGTGCCCCACGTGGTCCAGGCTCAGCAGGGCCATGGCTGTGCCGTAGCTGCGACCGAGCTCGTGCGAGTCGACGAAGCAGCCGTCCACTTCCGGCCAGCGGAGAATGATCTCGCGATGGGCCCGGGCCAGCCGTTGGCGGAGGGCGGCGTCTGGCACGCGCGCGATGAGTTCGGCCCGCGCCTGCATGTCGTACCAGATGAAAAACCCGCCGTACGCATGCGTCGAGGTGTGGTTGTCGTATTTGTAGGCCCGTTCCAACAGTTCGTGATGCTCCAGAGCGATTTCCGCCGCGGCGGAAAGTTCGTCATCGTCCAACTTTTTCCAAGACCAAAGCGCCAAGGCGCAGATCGGCAACCGGCCGGCGCTCGCCTCTGTGGGCGTTCCGCGTCCCCGCCGCCCCGCCCGGCCCTCGCTGGAATAATACGGAAATGAACCGTTGGCTTCGCGGTCGGCTGCCAACGCATTCAGCCCTTGGCTGACGCGTGCCTCGTCGACTTGGGCGCCGGCCGCCTTGGCCCGCTCCAACGCGTTGAGCGCCGTCGCGGTGACGAACGGATTGGTGTACTCGTGGAACCAGCGTCCGCTCTTGAGCTGCAGCGACTCGAGCGCCTCAACCCCCTTCGCCAACGCCGGTTCCCAACGGGACCGCTCGCCAAAATCTTCCGACAGCAGCCGAGACAAGAACTGCACGCGATACGCATAGGACCAGAGTATCTCATCGCGATCGCGGGGGTTGTGATGCTGGGGATCGATCACATAATCTGCCGCCCGCTCGATCGCCTGATCGACCCGTGGCAGCCAGTCCTCCTCGACTCGGGACCGTGCCGCCAGCAACGCCATGCCCGCCAGAGACGTCACGGCGGCGTGCACGTTGGGCAGACTGTCGAACCCGCCGAAGTCATAGTCCGAATCCAGGAAGCCGCCATCCTCCCGTTGCATTCCCAGGAGAAACTCCACGCTCCTCCGCCACAATTCAGGTTCGTTGTAGACTCCGGCCGGAGCCGCACTTCCCAGCGAATTCACGCCCGCGCCGTAAGCCCCCTCCGGCAATTCCGCATGCACTTCCATCCCGCGGACAAACGGCCCAAATCCTTCCGCCTCGGCCGCCGCCTTCCATGCCAAAGGATGGTCGGGCTGTGCTTCCGCCGCGCGCTGAAACAACGTCTTGGCCAACGCCTGATCCCCACGGCGAAACGCCTGCATCCCCAACAACAACAGCTTTTCAGTCGCCTGTGGATCGGCCGAAGCGATGTCGTCCCAAGCCGGTTCGTTTTTCCCCTGGCGAAATGCCGTCCACGCGATCTCCGATTCCGCGCGGGCCGCATCCGCCGGCATATCCGGGACGCCCCCCACCGCACTGCCGATCAATCGCCGCAGCCATTCCGGATGCAACGTCGTCAAACGATCAACTCGCAAGGCAACCTTGTCGTCGGCGGCCAGCACCAAAAAACCAGGCTCGACGAATTCATACGGCCGCAGCCGGAATTGTTCGACCTGGTCCCCGGTCGGCGCCGCCCGGTACGGGATGAATTTTTCATTGAGCATCTCGATAATCGCGGGCCAGGAAAACGGACCGGCCATCATGTATCGGTCAATCTCCACTTTGCGGTCCATGAAGGTCTGGGGAACCGAGGGGACGTACCAGAAAATCGGCTTCCCCGACTGTTGCGAAAGCCGGCGGGCCGTGTCCCAATCGGCGGACCACTTCACGGCCGAGCCAATTTTGGCGGCGGTTGCGCTGGGTCGCACGCGCTGACTGCGATCGAGCCCCTGATTGTCGGGGAACTCCTGCGCACCCGCTGAAACCCATGGCATGGCCGCCAACAACGCGAACTGAGCCCAACGTCGAAACGCTGGTACGTCACCGCGCCCAAGTATCCTCCGAAATTGTGAGGTCATCTCTCACTTCCTTTCGCAACGAGTCGCTTGATTCAAATGCCCGGCTCCCCGCCCACCCTGTCCTCTGCCACGCCATGTTGCACCTTTCTCTCAACTCATTCTCCCTCCAATTCGTTTAACGCCAAGCGTGAGGCGCCGGCACTTACCGCCGGCCATTTTTCGTTTAACGCCAAGCCGGAGGCGCCGGCACGGCCAGGTTACCGTTCACGCAGTAGCCGGCGCCTCCGGCTTGGCGTTAAACGAATAACATGCAATATAGGCTTAGGTGCTAGCTGGCGGCGACGCCGGTTCGCTGCGGTGCTTCGTCCAACCAATTCCAACGGTCCACGGTTTTTCCCTGGAACAATCCGAAAAAGACTTCTTGCAACTGTCGCGTCTTGGGCCCGGGTTGGCCATTGCCGATCGGCAGCTGGTCGATCGAGCAAACCGGAGCGATTTCGGCCGCCGTACCTGTCAGGAAGACCTCGTCCGCCAGGTACAGCAACTCGCGCGGAATCACCTCTTCACGAACGGTCCAACCCAACATCGAAGCCAATTGCATGACGGTATCCCTTGTGATCCCGCGCAACACGGAGGAAGCCAACGGCGGGGTCAGTAACACGCCATCTCGAATTAGAAAGACGTTTTCGCCCGCGCCTTCGGACAGATACCCATCGACCACCGCCAGTCCTTCGTCGTAGCCGTTGCGGCGAGCTTCCGCAGTGATCAGCTGGCTGTTGAGGTAGTGCCCCCCCGCCTTGGCCAGCATCGGCTGACTGGCCGAGGTGGTCCGCTGCCAGGAAGAGATGCACGCGCGGATCCCGCGCTGCACGCTCTCTTTGCCGTGTAGATTGTCGAAGGGAAACGCCGCGATCGCCACCCGCGTCGGCGTCGACGATCCCGGCGCCAGAGCCAGCTCGCCGAAGCCGCGGTAGGCCAGCGGTCGAATGTACGCCGCTTGCAAATCATTGTCGGTCACCACCGCGCGGCAAGCCGCGGCGATCTCGGCAGGGCTGAACGGGATCTCCAGGCGGTAGATCCGAGCGGACTCGAATAGCCGTCGAACGTGATCCCCCAAGCGGAATAGGGCTGCCCCCCGCGGCGTGGCGTACGCGCGAATCCCCTCGAAAACGCTCGATCCGTAATTCAGCGCATGGCACATCACGTGCTCGGTCGCTTCTTCCCAAGGCACCATCCGGCCATCGTGCCAGATCCATTTTGTCGGTTGTATGCTCACTGCGTTTCGCGACTCCTCAACTTGCTATGTAACCGTTCACGCGCCGGGGTTCTGACGCATTTTTCGGCTTGAATGGGCAAATCTGTAATGTACGCCAACTCCGAAAAATGGATCCGGCCCCCTCACCTGCCCTCTCCACCGTAGCGGTGGAGAGGGGAATGGTCCAGGCTCCAAATATCGCCCTAATCTCATGATTTGAGGTCGATCGCATCAACGAAGACGGGGTTTTTGCCAGAATTAGCCCGATCTATAATAGAAACGGTCATTCCGGATTCGTGATTATCTTAAACCGCAAGTCGCTCGGGGAGTATGGCGGACCCGCCTGTCGAATCGAGTCGCCCGCCAATTTCCGCCGCGATGTTGCGAATACCTGACAGCGTTTGTCGAATCCAATTGCGTCCGACAGCCCAGGAGCCGATCGGCGCTGACCTTGGTTTCTTCGGGTTCCCGAAACCGCGGCTAGCGCCGTTCGGCTTAAGATTCCAGAAACCGCGGCTAGCGCCGTACGGCTAATTTCATAAACGCTGCCCGGCCCGACGACTCGAGTTTTCTCCGATTGAATGCTCGAGCCAATTCCGCCCCGATTCGGCCCAACGCACCGCATGAATTTTCTCCGACCGATCCGTGGCTTGATTTGGCTGCTGGCCGCTGCAATCGCCGGTCTGGCGCTTGTCTTCCTCCCGACTTGGCTGGTCTCCCAATACCAGGCCGTCCGGCAACTCGGATCACTCTGGGGAACTCTGTACGCGATCGCGGTCGGCGCCGGCCTGTTGCTGGTGGCCGGCAGCACGCTCTGGATTCTCTGGACGTTGTGGGGACGATCGCTGACCAAACGACTGCGCCGCCAGCGGCGAGACAAGAGCCCCAGCGAATTGTCGATTGTGCAGCGCGAGGCGGAGATCGACGAAAACCTCGGCTCGTTGCAGGACTTGCGGCGCACCGCCAAGAACGCCCCGTACGACCCCGAAATCGACCGGATCGTCGGCAACCTCCAACAAAAAAGGAAACAGCGGACGCTGGAGTTGGTGGCCTTCGGCACGATCTCCAGCGGCAAGTCGTCGGTGCTGAACGCATTGGCCGGTCACGATCTGTTCCCCACCGATATCCGCGGAGGGACCACGACGCGCCGCAGCGAAGTCGCCTGGGATCGCCTGGACAAGGTCGTGTTGGTCGATACGCCAGGGCTGGGCGAGATCGATGGGTCCGAACACGTGCGCGTCGCCGCCGAATCGGCCAAGGACGCTGACTTGATCCTGCTGGTTGTCGATGGTCCCCTGCGGCAAAGCGAATTCCGCCTGCTGGAACAGTTGGGGCAGATGGAAAAGCGAATCGTGATCTGCTTGAACAAAACCGACTGGTACGCGGCGGACGATCGCGACAAACTGTTGCGGCAAATCGCCAGCCAAACGTCGGCGTACACCCCGCCCGACAACATCGTCGCGATCCAGGCCGAGGCGACTCGTCGCAAACGAATGCGGGTCCTGGTCGACGGTTCGACGGTCGAAGAGTCGGTGGACGTCCCGGTCGATATCGCCTCGCTCGCCGAACGAATGACGACGATCCTTCGCCGCGATGGATTGGAACTGCTGACGGCGAATCTTCTGCTGCAGTCGCGAGGCATTTTGGAAAAGGCCAAATCGCAAATGCAGGAGTCGATCGATCGCCGCGCCTGGGGGATCGTCGATCGCTACATGTGGGGCGCCGGCGGAGCCGCCGCCGTCATCCCCTTCCCGGTCGTCGATTTGTTCGCCGGGATGGGAATCTCCACCAAGATGGTGCTGGACCTGGCCGAAGTCTACCAGCAACCGGTCGATCTGGAGACCGCTCGCCGTTGGCTGGGTGAAATGGGGAAAAACCTGGTCGGGGTGTTGGGCGTGAACCTGGCCGCTCCGGCCGTCGCGTCCCTCGTCGGCTCGTTGATCAAATCGGTTCCGGTGGCCGGGACAATCGCCGGAGGGGTCCTGCAAGGCGCGGTCCAAGCACTGGTCACCAAATGGATCGGCTCGGTCTTCATCGAATACTTCCGCAACGAAATGCAAACCCCCGAAGGGGGCCTCGCCGGAATCGCCCGCCGCAAATGGGAACAACTGACGACGCTCGACGAACTGCGGAAGATCGTGCAAGCCGCCCGCCACCCAGGTTCGGCACGAGCTTCCAACCCCGCACCGAGATAGACCTTCAACCACAATTCACGTGCAAGCCCCTGCTCCTAACTCTTACTCCTACTCGTACTCGTACTCAGCGAAGCGGTACTCGTACTCGTACTCGAAACGGCAATTCCGAGTACGAGTACGAGTAGGAGTACGAGTAGGAGTACGAGTAGGAGTAGGAGTAGGAATACGAGTACGAGTACGATGAAGAACTGCGAGATTGGCAAACGATAGCCGCCTAGCACTATCCCTTTTCGACCGCCAGAAAGTTTCCCCTTTGAGCACCGACACGAACTCGCCGCCGACCGCCGATGATTTGCAGTACCACCGCGCCATCGCATCGGTCGAGTCGACGTTGGCGAAGCTGCACAAGTGCACTCCGGCGGAGCGCGAACGCTTGCAACGCGATGTGCACCAATTGCAATCGATGTACGACAAGGCGACGACGGGGCGCGTCGAGATCGTGATCTTCGGGGAAATCAGCACCGGCAAGTCGGCGCTGATCAACGCACTGGTCGGTTCGCCGGTCGCTTCGGTCGACGTGCAAGGGGGATGGACGAAGCAGACACAAGCCGCGGTCTGGGAAACTTGCAGCTACCACGTACCGGGGAAGGACCGCAGCCAGGTCGTACTGATCGATACGCCCGGGATCAATGAAATCGGAGGGGGGGACCGCGCCGAACTCGCGGAATCCACCGCCCGCCGCGCCGACTTGATCTTGTTCGTGATCGATTCCGATATCAATGAAACGGAATACGCGGCGTTGGTCGAATTGGCGGCGATCCAGAAGCCGATCTTACTGGTCATGAACAAACGCGACTTGTATGAAGCCGCGGAATGGGAGGCGCTGCGGCAAGGAGTGGAGCAGCGTCTGGCCAGTTTGATTCCCGCCCAGCACATCGTGTCGACGAGCGCCGACCCTCGTGCGGTGGAAGTCCTGGTGGATCAACCCCGCGGCCAGCCGGTCGCCCAGTGGCGCAAACCACCCCCCGATGTGGAACAACTTAAGCTGCGGATCTTGGCGATCCTGGAACAGGAAGGCCTGGAATTGATTGCGCTCAATGCGGCGTTGTACGCCGCCGACAAGAGCGATCGGATCGCTGCGGTCCGCGTCGAGATGCGGCAACGCCGCGCCGACCAGGTCATTTGGAGCATGGCCGCAACCAAAGCCACGATCGTTGCGGTGATTCCTCTGCCGATCGTGGATATCGCCAGCGGGATTGCGACGGACGCCGTCATGATCGCGACGCTTTCAAAGGTCTACGGACTCAATTTCTCGATGGCCCAGTCGCGTCGACTGGCGCGGACGATTGCCCAAGCGGCCGGGATCTTTGCCATGGGGGAACTCGTCTCCTGGGGCGCGAGCGCCCTGAAGCTGGCGACTCTCAGCCTGGCCGCTCCGCTGACCGCGATCCCGCAAGCCGCCGCCGCCGGTTTCAGCTCGTATATTATCGGCCAGGCGACCAAGTATTACTTTGAACACGGCGGTTCCTGGGGCGCGGACTCCCCCAAAGCGGTGGTCCGCGAAATCTTGGCACAAACCGATCGCGACTCCGTCCTCAACCACCTCAAGGATGAGATCCGCACCCGCCTCGCCTGGAACCGCCACGCCCGCTAGTTCTGGCCGGTGAATCCGCCGTTCCGCCCCAATCGGACGGAGCGTTACAAACCGACCAGCGCGAGTCAAAATTCCCCATTCTGCTCGGCCCCGACGGCGCTCGGCTCGGCAGCCCCCCCGTTCTCGGACTAGGGTTGAGCAATCGTTCGAACGGGGGACGGTGAACACTTCCGAACGGATCCTGCCATGCTTCCCAAATTGACACGACGCCTTCGATCGTTTCTTGCCGATGAAAGCGGTCCGACTTCGGTCGAATACGCCGTGATGTTGGCCTGCATTATTCTCGCCGCCATCGGCGCGGTGCTGAGCACCGGCAGCGTCCAGAAATCGCTGTGGCAGGACAACGTCACCGTGATCAACTCGTCGCTCAGCACGAATTAGGCTTTGTCCCAAAACAAAGTTTCGCGTCCCATTGAGATTAGCCGCATGGCGCTAGCCTGCGGTTTCCGGTGTTGGATGTGCGAAGAATCCGCCGGCTAGCGCCATGCGGCTGATGTTTCGGGACGAAGCCTAGAATCTTGACGCGGCGTCCGCTGGCAAGTCACTGGTTCCACTGACCGGTTGCGCTTCCGCCAGCCGAAAGCTGGGATCCTCCGGAAAGACGCTCCGCCCCCGCTGCAGCGTCAGCAGAGCGTTCGCCTGATCTCCGCGAAGCGTCTGAATCTGGTACAACGCCAGATACAATCGGCGGTCGATCTGTCCCCGCTCGATCGCGGCGACCAACGTCTCGGCCGCCAAGTCCAATTCGCCGACGTCCGCCAGCGCTTGGCCACGCAACAAGGGCAGCTCGGCTGGCAGATCTTCACTGCGACCGTCGCGGAGGATCCCTTCCAGAATGGCCAGGCTCCGTTCGGGCTGATTCTGCCGGAGGTGGATTTCGGCTAGTTCAAACCGCACATCGAGCAATTCCGGTTGCAGCGCCGCCGCGCGATGCAAATCCGCTTTGGCGGGATCCAGTTTTCCCAAGGCGCGATTCGCTCGGCCACGCAACGCCCAGGCATCGGCCGCCGACCGGTTCAATTCGATCGCCGCATTCCCCTCCGCCAAAGCTCGATCGATTTGCGCCGTCTGTAGAAACAACCGTCCCAATTCGATGTGGTAGCGCTCGTCGTTCGGCGACAACTCCGTGGCTATCTGCATCTGCTCGATGGCCCGGCCCAGCTGGCCTCGATTCGCCAGGGCCTTCGACCACTCCGCGCGGACCCGCTGATCCCGAGGCGCCGCCGCTGCCGCCCGCGCCAACAACGCCTCGGCATCTTCCGACTTGCCGCGTTGCAACGCATCCATCCCACAACAAGTCAATTCACGCGCCATCGACGATTGGTAGTCGATGGGCCGGGCACGAAAGCTGTGGCAGCCGCTACTCGCCGCCAACCCAAGGAGCACGACGCCGATCCGTCTCCACCGCCCCATTCCAGGCCGCCGCGCCGACCGCGTGGACTGCCGACGAGCCCCTGCGTCGAACAGCCCCCCGCCCATCGTCGATCTCGCTATGAATCGCACGTTCACTTCGCCTTGACATCTGCCGACAAACGCGGTCGACTGTAGCAAAGCAAGGGAATTGGGGCTACAGCGAACGCTGACTCGCCGCATCCCCCGTACTCCCCCGAAATCCCCATGCCGCGGCAGTTCAAAAACGACGAAATCGAATTGCTCTTCCCGGAGAATTGGCTCCTCACCCCAAACTACCAAGAAACCGAAGGGGTCGATTTCCAGGTCCTGCTGGAACATCCGGACGGGGCCTTCTGGCTGCTGTCGGCCTGCCGCAGCGAAGCCGACTCGCAACGCTTCGTCGCCGAATTCCAACGGGAAATCGAGGGGCAATACGAGTCGGTGGAATGGACCGCGAACAACGAACCGCTGTGGCAGCAACCGATGCGCGGCTTCGACGGCATGTTCTTCAGTTTGGATCTGCTGATCGCCGCGGAGATTCGCGCCTTCACTTGGCGGAATCGCGCGTTCGTCGTCGTGGCCCAGGCCGAGAATCGCGAGTTCGATCAGCTGCGGCCAGTCTTCCAGGCGATTACCGTCAGTCTGCTCAAAACAGGCTCTTGAGATAAGCGATTCCGTCGGCGACTCGTTGTTCGGGTTCCGGCGGCTGTCCCTCCACTAGGATGTAACCGGAGAACTGCTGTCGTTCCAGGACGCTAAACAACTCGGCGAAGTCCACCGAACCCCGCCCCAATGGCACGGCGACCGCTCGTCCCTGCGAGAGGTCCCGCACCGCGTCGCAAGCTCGAACCGACGCAACCCACGGCGCCAAGGCTTGAATCGCCTCGCCCGGCGAATGGGTGTGCACAATCAATCCCGCCGGATCGAAGTCGATCGCGAGCGATCCCTCCGGAAGATCTCCCAGCAAGCCCACCAACTGGTCCCCCGACTGTGGTCCCGTGCGAACCGCCAACGTCGCACCTGCCCGCATCCCGTATTGGCCGAGATCGGTCAGCGCTTCCCGCATCAGGCGATACTCCGGCGACGCGCGATCCTCAGGCAAATCGCCGAGCCGGTTAACCACCAGTCGCGCACCCAGTTCGTACGCCAATCTCATCGCCGCTTTGGTTCCTTCGACACGCCGTTCCAACTCCGTCGCCTCGGCGTATCCGCGCCGCGTCGGATACGACAACGAACATACCCGCAAGTTCCGATCGCTCAGCCACTTCCGGATTTGGCGGATCGCCGTCTGCGACATCTCCGCCGCGGGCAACTCCGTCCGCGCATTGATCTCGACCCCTTCAACGCCCAGGCGCGCTGCAGACTCCAACCCCTGCCGCAGCGGTTGCTGCAGCGATTCCAAATTCAATCCCAATCGCAAACGCAGCACCGTTGCTCCCTTCATGTTGAACCGTTAGCTACAGGCGTACGCGCCGGCAACCCGAACAGTTGAGGACAACTGTTCTACACTTTATGCTTGCAGCGGACGGTTATATAGCGGGTCGACTCGGCGTATGATAATCGCGGCCAAGCGAAATCGAAAACCCGTCCGGAGCCTCGTATGACCTCGATCCGCCAGATCTGCGACTTTCTCGATCAACTCGCGCCTTGCGAATTGGCCGAGGATTGGGACAACACCGGGCTCTTGGTCGGAGATCCTGATACCGACGTCACTCGTCTGATGACCTGCCTGACGATCACCCCGGAATCGACGGCCGAAGCGGTCGAGCGCGGCGCCCAACTGATCATCTCCCATCATCCGCTCCCCTTTCACCCGCTGAGCCGCATCACCACGACCACGACGCCGGGGCGACTCGTGTGGCAACTGGCCCGCGCCGGCATCGCGGTGTATAGCGCTCATACCCGTTTCGACTCGACCCGCACCGGAATCAACCAGCAGCTCGCCGCGCGGATCGGACTGCAGGACTTGCGGCCGCTCACTCCCTTGCCCGATCAACCGGCGGTGGGAACCGGCCGAATCGGCGAGCTGCCCGCGGAAATGCCGCTGCTGCGATTTGCCGAATTCCTCAAATCGTCGTTAGCCCTCAAACAAATCGACGTCGCGGGTCCGCTCGATACCCCCATCCGTTCGATCGCTGTCGCCTGCGGCAGCGGAGGCTCGCTGTTGGAAGCTGCCTGTGCGGCAGGCTGCGATACCTTTCTCACAGGCGAGTCCAACTTTCACACCGCGCTGGAATGTCGCGCCCGCGGCGTGAGCCTGGTATTGATCGGCCACTACGCCAGCGAACGCTTCGCCATGGAGAAACTCGCCCAAGAACTGGCCGGCGCGTTCCCGCACGTATCCACGTGGCCCAGCCTCCGCGAATCCGATCCGCTCACCCGCCTCTAGAATCCACATCACGTCCACCATCATTCCACGATGCTTCTCCAAGTTCTACTTCTCTTCCTCAAGTCCTTCCTCTCTTCCGCAAGCCCCACCTCCCATTCGTCTTCCCAAATTTTTTCTACCCCGCTCTCTCCCTCCTTCCCCATCCCCTCTTCCTATCTTCCTGTCCGTTACTTTCCTGTCCTCCTCTTCCCCTCCTCTGCCTTCCGCGAAAAAAAACTCCGCCCTGGCTGTAGCCCGAGCGGAGTCTGGGATCGACCCTTTGGGTGCAACTTACGGTTGCTGAATCGAGTAATCCTTGATATGCGAATTCGTCTTGGCGAACTCGTCCAGTTTTGCCTTGTAATCGAGATCAGGTTTGGTCACGGAAAAACTGCAAGTTCGATTTTCGATGTCGGTTTCAATGTCGATGATCCCGTCCACCTTTTGCAAATCGCTGCGGACCGCAGCGGCACACCCCCCTCACGTCATGTTGGGGACGCTGAGCTTGACTTGCACGTAACCGCTGGCGTCGCCTGAATCGGCCGCCATATTGTCGCCCGGCTTCGCCTCGGAAACTTTCTTTCCGCCGACCTCTGCTTCGGACGCTCCTTTGGGCGGATTGGCGCCGGCGGGCGTTCCCGACGGTGCCTCCGGCTGCTTGGTGCAGCCGACCCAGGTCACAGCGACCAAGGCCGCCGCAACCCATATTCCAGCTCTCTTCATCATTCACTCCAGTTCAAAAAACGTTAGAAACGGAACCAAACCTGATCTGCTGTCATCGTATCGCGCTTCCCGGAATCAATCCAATCCGAATCGATGTCCCGGCCGCACATTCGCGAACTTTCTAGCGGAAACTTGCCGCGGCGACCGCGAATGTAAACATTTTCGGCAGCGGTTCTGCGCCGGCGGCCGGTGCCGCATTCCGATGCTTGGCGGAGTGGCCGCCATTTCAGCGAATGCCAGGGAGTAACAACTATGGATCCGATTGCGAATTTCCAATGGGTGTCCGACGGCGATCGCCGGAACAGCTCGCGGGCACCCCAAGGTGACGGCGACGCCGATTTGTTGGATGCCTACTCGCGGGCGGTGGTCTCTGTCGTGGAAGAAGTTTCGCCGGCCGTCGTCTCGCTGCGCGGCTTGCCGGGTCACCGCCCCGCCGGATCGGGCTCCGGGTTTATCATCTCCCCCGACGGGATGGTTCTGACGAATAGCCATGTCGTGGCCGGACGGCCCGAACTGGTGGCGGAGACTACCGACGGCGACCAGCTGTCGGGGCGTGTTTTGGGTGACGATCCCGCCACCGATCTGGCCTTGGTCCAAATCCGTGCTCGGGAACTGCCGTCGATCGCAATCGCCCAGGGAATCGGGTTCGCCGTCCCCTCGGCGACCGCCCGGTGGGTGGTGGAAGAAATTGCGGGGCATGGGCGAGTCCGCCGGCGGCGTCTAGGCATCGCCGGCAGCAGCGTCGCGTTGAGCCGCCAGGTGATCCGCGCCAACGACTTGATCTCCGATCGCGGAGTCCGGATCGCCGAGATCGATCCGCGGGGCCCGGCGGCCCGAGCCGGATTGTTGGCGGGAGATTTGATCGTGGCGGTCAACGATCGCCTCGTCTCCGGCGTCGATGACCTGCACCGCCTGCTCACGCAATTGCCAACCGAGATCCCGCTGGAACTGGCAGTGATCCGGGACGGTCTTGTCCAATCCGTGGTGCTGACCGATTGAAGGCCCGATTGCCGACAAAGCCAACCCTATTAGCAGCGGTTGTAAGACCAGCTCGCAGCGCCAGCAAGTGAGTAGAATCGTGCGTGAATAGCGGTAACGATCCGACTGGCTTGCGCTTTTTGAAGTTGCGATTGGATACCAGCACGCGGCGCAAGCAAGTGAGTCGCGAGGGTTTACGCGTCGTGACCAGCGACCCACTCGCTCGCACGTCGAGCTAGTAATTTGGCCGAAATTGCAGGTCGAACAGCCGACAAATGTCGAATCGCGCAACTTCAAACCTGGCGCCGCGTGCTGGTATTTGCCGGTTTTGAAATCGCTTCTGGCAGAGCCGTTGAAAGACCGCGTGGTGCGACGCTCCGCATTGCGTTTCCCAGACAATTCACCGGAAGATGGGCGCCTGAAGACGCGACGCGGAGCGTCGTGCCACTCAGATCAACGCATCTGGCGCTCGGCGACCGCTTCGATATGGCTTAGCACGCGATCGTGAATCGAGTGGATGATCTGATCGCACCAGACTTGCCAATAGTGAATCGGCTGCATGTCGATCGAGTACCATGTGCGACCCTCCAATCGCGTGCGACCATCCGGCAAACGAACCAGGCGAAATTCGCCGCGCTCAGAGCGAAGAAAGCCATCCAAATGCGGAGGATGGATCCCGCGATAAGGGCTGAGTTCCGTCAACGGGTCGGGCTGTTGCGCGACGTCGAAGCCCAATCGTTCGGGAGGGTTCCAAGCCGTGATCGGCTCGACAAATGCACCGGTTGAGAATTCACAGTACCGCACCGCGCCCACACCACTCCCCTCGATGCGGGCTCGGATCGGATACGCCACACCCCAGCGAAACAATCCGCCCGGCTTTTCCTCAAGCGGGGGGAACTCCAGCACGACGTTCCAGACCACTTTCGGTGGCGCATCGATCTCGCGCGTGGTCAAGACTTCCCGGATTTGGCGCGACGATCTTGTCGCATCCGCCAAGAGCACCAAAGGCAAGACGATTGCCAAACTGGAGTAACTTTTGTCGAACGTGGAAAACGCTAGAACATGCCCGAACCACCCTCCCAGTAATGCGGTGATTCCTACGAGGGGAGCCGCCATCACCAGGCAAATCGCTCCTTCCATGCCGATCGCAAATACCAGTCCCAATCCAATCGCCAGCGACAACAGGGAGGCCGCCAGCGAGTCCGCCAACTTGGGTCGATCGCGACTTACCAGAAAACCGCTGATGACGCCGATCACCATAGGCGCCACAAAAAACAACGCCATACCGTACTCGTGCAACACCAGAACGCTGGTACCCAGGATGATGGCACCCGCCAACTGACTCACCAGAATCGCTTGGAGCCAGCGATTGCGGGCGGATGTTGGATCGCAGTCGATCTTGTCGGGAAGGGTTGGATTCGCCTTGTCGGCTGCACTTGGCCAAACGGCAAACAAGGCCATCAAGACCAGGTTCACCAGCGGAATCAAAAGTAACAACGCCAGCCAGGGGGATTTCCCCATATCGATACACCGCCGCGCGGTCAGCATGAGCGCGACGACAAAAAACGGATAGCTCCAAAAGAGAATGAACGCCAACACCCAACTCGGACAATTCGACGTCGCAGAAGCTTTGACCGACAGCAGCGGCATCAGAAACTCGTGCGGCGAGTAGATGACTTGCGACGTTCCCCAGATGACCGCAACTTCAACTCCGTATTTGAAAGCCGCCAGTCCCAATCCCCAGACGAGATAGGGCCAGGCCGGCAACGGCCGGACGATCCAGGGTGGGTTTCCTCTGGAGCCGCTGACGAGGGAGTGCATGCCGCCCCTTTCAGAATAGTCGGTTGTAGCCGTTGAGCGCCGCGACGCGGTAGGCCTCGGCCATCGTCGGATAATTGAAGGTATTGCTCAAGAAAAACTGCAGGCTGTTGTGGGGCGATGGTTGGCTCATGATGGCCTGCCCAATGTGGATGATCTCCGACGCATTCGCGCCAAAGCAATGAATCCCCAGCAACTCCAGCGTGTCGCGATGGAACAAAATCTTCAACATCCCCGCGGTCTGTCCGGTGATCTGCGCCCGAGCAATATTCCGAAACTGCGCTTGACCGACTTCGTAGGGAACCTTCGCCGCAGTCAAATCGCGCTCGGTCCGCCCGATACTGCTGATCTCCGGACTGGTGTAAATCCCGGAGGGGATCAGTCCAGCGGGCTGGTCCGGCCGAGGGATCCCCAGAATCGCCATCGCGGCCGCCCGCCCTTGCGTGTACGCGGCGCTCGCCAGCGAGGGCATCCCGATCAAGTCGCCCACCGCATAAATATGAGGAACCGCAGTCTGATAGTCTTGATTAACCGCCAGATACCCCCGACCGTCGGCCGATATCCCCAGACGCTCCAATCCCATCCCTTGGCTGTTGCCGGTCCGCCCCACCGCCCACAACAGGATATCGGTCTTGATGTGCTTCCCACTCTCCAGATGCAGAATCACGCCGTCGTCGCACCCTTCGATCCGTTGGAACATTTCGTTGTGACGGATCACCATCCCCCGCTCCCGCAGATGGTAGCTGAGCGCATCGCTGATTTCGTCGTCCAGAAAGTCCAACAACCGGGCGCGAGCGTTCACCAGGTTGACCTTGACGTCCAGGTTGCGGAACATCGAGGCGTACTCGCAACCGACGATCCCCGCCCCGTACACGGTCATCGTCCGCGGCTGATCGACCAATCCCAGAATCGTGTCGCTCTCGAAAATCCGGGGGTGCGCAAAGTCGACTTCGGCCGGCCGGTACGGACGCGAGCCGGTGGCGATCACCACGGCGTCGCACGCGATCGACAAGCCGTCGTCGACCACCACGGTCCGGGCATCCGCCAGGCGGGCTTCGCCGTGGATCACCTCCACGTCGTTCCTCTCGTAGTAATGCCGCCGCATCTGGACCTGCCGAGCGATCACGCCTTGGGCATGCGCCAGCAGCTCCGGCATCGACCAGTTGGTCCGCATTCCGCTCTTGGCCAACAGGGGATTGTGCCCCGCCTCGACTAATTGCGAGATCGTCGCCCGCAGCGCTTTACTGGGAATCGTCCCCCAATGGGTGCAGCCGCCGCCGACCTGGTGGTACTTTTCGACCAAGACCACCCGCTTGCCGGACTTGGTCAACTGCATCGCCGCCCCCTCGCCGCCAGGGCCCGATCCGATCACAACCACATCCGCGCGTTTCGCCGTCATACCTCACCTTGAACGACCGATACCATCATGCGACCCAATATAGCCCTGCACGCCTCAGCCGTCGCCTCCGCGGACTACGGCTCGGCGTTAAACGATGTGCTGCTCTCCCTCTTCGTTTAACGCCCAGCCGCAGCAGCTCCGCCGCCAAGGCGGAGCTGCGCAGGCGCCGGCCAGCAACCCCCTCTGGACAAGCGCCGTGTCAACGATCCCGTGCGCCCCAGCCGTCGCCTCCGCGGACTACGGCTCGGCGTTAAACGATGTGCTCCTCTCCCTCTTCGTTTAACGCCCAGCCGAAGCAACTCCGCCGCCAAGGCGGAGCTGCGCAGGCGCCGGCCAGCAACCACCTCTGGACAAGCGCCGTGTCAACGATCCCGTGCGCCTCAGCCGTCGCCTCCGCGGACTACGGCTCGGCGCTAAACGATGTGCTCCTCGTTACGCGAATCGGGCCAGGCGCAAAAAATCGAGCCGCGAATCCCGTTCGCCGGCGGTGATCCGCACCAGCAAGTCGCCTAAGACCGGCGCAAATTTGAAGCCGTGACCGGACAGCCCGGCCACAAAGGCCACCCCCGGCCATTCTGGATGCCGATCGACGATAAAATGCTCGTCCGGCGACATAGTGTACATACATACACTATGATCGACCAGCGCCTCTGGCCGACCCGCCAGATGCTCGGCCGCGAACTTCTGCACCACAAGCAAATCGTCCCGATCCAACCCGCGGTCCACGTGCGTCGGATCGACGACGGGCTCTCCGCCGGAATGTTGCGCGATCTTGATGCAGTCCCTCTCGATCGCGGGGAACCCGTAGAAATGACCGAAGGAAGTCGCGAAGTAGAAGGCCGGCGAACCCTGGTCCAGACGGTAGCGCGGATCCTGGATGGCGAACCAATACTGGTGCTTGCGGCGGACTTGAAGATACGGCCGCAGAAACGGCAACAAGTCGCCGGACCAAGCCCCGCCGGCAACCACGACTCTCTCGCACCGAATCGATCCGCGACTGGACTCGATGCGGTAGCCGCCTGCCACCGGTTCGATCGCCGCGACCGGCGTTCCCGATTCGAACCGCCCTCCCGCGGCGACCGCTCCGGCAATGTGCGTCTCCACGCACGCTTCCACGCGAAGAAGGCCGGCTCGCTGTTCGAACAATGCAACCTGCCGGTCGCCCACGGCGAATTGGGGAAACCGTTTCGCCGCTAGGACAGGCGTCAACTCCTCCAGCGGCAAGTTGTGTTGGCGGGCGCTCGCCAAGATCCCTTGGATGATCGGGCCGTCGGGATCGCCGACCTCCAGCACGCCGGTTGGATGCAAGAGCGTTCGCCCGCTGATTCGTTCCAACTCCTCCCAACGGGTGAACGACTCCAGGACCAGCGGCACGTAGTCGGGATGCTCGAAATACGCCCCGCGGATCATCCGCGATTGACCATGCGAACTCCCCCGATCGTGACCGGCCGGATGGGGATCGAGCGCCAGCACATCGATCCCACTCCGCGCCGCCGCATAAAACGCGGCGCTCCCCACCCCCCCCACACCCACCACCACCAGCTCACACGCGCTAATTCGCATAGGTCACGAAAGGGAGGACAGAAAAATCGGAGACAGAAAAATAAAGACTTGGATCCCGCCTACACTGAAATACATTGGTTTTCGCTTGCGAAACGAGCCAGGGCGCTCCAAGGAAAGTCGGCAGCCGGGTGCCGCGCCAACGGGAAGTAGCTCCATGCCCGGGCGAACATCGAGAAAAATCTCTCAACCGTTGTTAGGTTTCCTTGAACAGGGTTCGAAAGGTCAACTTGCGGAGGGTAACGTTAATCCAATGTAATGCGGGCAGTCGCGTGCATTTCAGAAACCGCGATGCATGTTCAGCGAAGCCCGAATCCCGCTCGGAATAAGCCGTCACTTTGAACGCGGCGCCAGTGGGAGTCAATGGCACTGTTTGCCGTCCAATGGGCACATCGTCGACCATCACCTCGATTTCACGAATCACCACATCCTCGCCACCGCAACAAAACGTTATCGCGTCTTCGTAGAGTGCCAAGTCCAATCCCGCCCCCCAATCGAGAACTGCACTGACCAGGAATTCTTGCCATTGGCGATCAGATTGCCCCAGAGGGATAAATTTCGACTCGTCGACCTCAAAGCTCAATCGATCTGCTTTGGTCAATTTCGTATTCACAAATTCATGCTGTATTCGTTCTTTGCCGACATTGATGAGTTTTCCATGAGGCATTTCGACGAGGAGCATGTAATTCAAAAGCTGTGCTCGATGCTTGTCGCAGAGTTCCTCTCCAGCTTTCCACTCAAAAATCGCAGATCGGTCAACGATCATATCGATGAAATAGTCCTTCCGAAAGTTCCGGTGACGGACGACGATTGGCACTTCCAACTCGACGTTGGAAAGGCTCTGCGCGACAAGTCTCTTGTATGTTTGCTCTCGAAAAAATCGGCCGATCGATCGATGGGCTTGAAACGCAGATCCCATGACTCGATAGGCAATTTCCGCAAACTCATTCTGCGAGGGCCTTCGCAACTCTAGGGGAATCTCGATCGGCACTCCTAGCTCCCTATTCTCCCCACCGCGCCATCTCTCTTATTCTACTTTTCCTATATTTCTGTCGCCCAATTTTTCTGTCCGATTTCTTTCGTCCTCCATTTCCTGTCCTTTTCTACTTCTTCGGTCACGCCCCGAACTTGCTCATCCGCCCTGCATTTGCCAGTGCCAACGGCATTAGAAACTTGGCTGGAAACAATCCCAGCCCGCCGCGGTACGACTGCGACTCGGCGAATTCCGTGCAGTGATCGGGCCGGCAGCAATCCGAAACCAAGAGCGTCGGCACCGGATGCCAGCTATGGCTCTTGAGATACGAAGGCGTGCTGTGATCCCCCGTGACGATCAGCACATCCGGCTTGAGGTTCATCACGCGCGGAAGCATCGCATCGAACTCCTCGATCCGCCGGACCTTGCCGGCAAAATCGCCATCCTCTCCGGTGCTATCGGTGTACTTGAAATGCAGAAAGAAGAAATCGAAATCCTGCCAATTCGACGCTAACAAGTCGACTTGTTCGCCCAAGTCCTTCGGGTGGCCCAGGTTGTTCATTCCGACCAGGCTCGCCAGCCCGCGATACATCGGATAGACGGCAATCGCCGCGGCTCGCAACCCGTAGACTTGTTCGTACGAGTCCAGCTTGGGCCGCGCTGCGAATCCGCGTAACGTCAGCCCGTTGGCCTGTGGCTCATCCGCCAGCAGTCGGCGAGCCGCCGCCACGAACTCGGCCGCTGCCTTGGCGGTCGGTTCACTCGCCGCATCCCGTGCGACGGGCGACAGCGGCTCGACACCGACCGCTTGCGGATCGGTATCGGCGACGTTCCCCTCCCCTGCCCCGCGAAAGACGACGACGAAGCGATGCTCCTTGACCGGCTCGACGAACAGTTGAACGCCTGGCGCCTTCAGCCCCTGCATCCGCCGCACAATGGCCGCGCTGGCCTCGGAGGCGATTCGTCCCGCTCGGCGGTCGGTGATCCGACCTTGTGCATCCAGCGTGCAGAAATTCCCTCGCGCCGCGACGTCGCCGTCGCGCAATTCGAACCCAATCCCGGTCGCCTCCAACGCGCCCCGGCCGATTTGATATTGAATCGGATCGTAGCCGAACAACGCCAAGTGCCCCGGCCCGCTCCCCGGGGCGATCCCCGGAAACACCGGGATCGTTCCCCCCTGGACCCCGATCTTCGCCAGGGCATCCAAGTTCGGCGTGCGAGCGGTCTCCAGTTCGGTCTTGCCATCCGGCTGCTGCGGCAAGCCCCCTAAACCGTCGGCGACCAGCATCACAATCTTTTTTTCGTTCTGCACGTGCAGCGTGCGAGTCAATTGGTGGATATCGATTCCAGAGTAGGGGTCCATAACGTATGCCTCGTTGAAATGCCTGCAAACCGCGGTCCCAGAATCGTAGCGGCGCAGTGCGCGAGTTGTCAAAACGGCGGGCAACTGGAAATCGCAAAGGGGCGGGGAGGGGGACAGAAAAATGACCGACAGGAATATGAAGAATCGAGTGCAAGATCGGAGTTGAGAATCTGAATGCCCTGTGGCAAAGGGGATGCCGCTTAGTCGTGCGAGGACCGCGCGATGTCGCTGCGTCCTCCAAATCCATTTCACCCGCCTCCGTCGTCGGAGGTCGCGCCGATTTTTGGTCAATAGTCTCACCCCACATCGTTTAACGCCCAGCCGGAGGCGCCGGCTTTGCACGAACCGTTCAGCTAATTGAGCCGGCGCCTCTGGCTGGGCGTTAAACGAGGGATTAGTTGTCCGGAGGCGCCGGCTTCACGCTGAACACTGAGCTATTTGAGCCGGCGCCTCCGGCTGGGCGTTAAACGAGGGATTAGTTGTCCGGAGGCGCCGGCTTCACGCTGAACACTAAGCATTTTGAGCCGGCGCCTCCGGCTGGGCGTTAAACGAGGGACTGACAGATTCATGGTGACACTAGACGGTGGGACCTTCTTGAGGGACGGTCGCCTGTGCCATGCGGGCAGAGAGGGGCCTTTGCGCCTGGAGTTCAACGATTAAATTCATTCGCTTAGCCGCCGACAATAAATTGAACCCCGAATCCACCAAGAACCGCCGCCTGGCACTAACTACACCAAAATCAGCCGCCTGGCGATGGCCACACCAAGTTCAGACGCCTAGCACTAGCCTCCCCAAGTTCAGACGCCTGGCACTAGCCTCCCTAAGTTCAAACGCCTGGCACTAGCCTCCCCAAGATCAGCCGCCTGGCGCTAGCCTGCGGTTTCTTTGGGCCCGGCCGGAATCCGCAGGCTAGTGCCTGGCGGCTGATTTTTTTTGCACGCTGCCCGGAGCCTTTGCCCATGACGCAACGCATCCAATACGACTTCCGCGGCGCCCTCGGCGGCGCGTTCGGAATCGGCCCCGCCGATATTGCCGGCCTGGCCCCGCGGCTACAAGCCGCTCGCCAAGAAACGCTCGATGTCGATCGCCAGTTGCTGCTCTCGGGGGATATTCCGGCGGACAAACAACCGCTCGATGCGGGTTTCATCGACCTCCCCCGCCAGATGCTCTCCGCCTACCACGCCGACCGCCGCGGCAGCGAACTGGCCCGCATGATCGAACGCGCCAAGCGGCTGCGCGACCAGGTCGATCGCGTCGTCGTGCTGGGGATCGGCGGCAGTTACATGGGGGCCTGGGCCCTGATGAACGCCTGCTGCCAACCGTACTTCAACGAATTGAGTCGCGCCGACCGCGGCGGGCGTCCGCGGATGTATTTCGAGGGGAACAACTTGGACAACGACGCGATCCAGGGGCTGCTGCACTTGCTGGGGCAGAAATTCGGCGAGGCGCCCTGGGATCGCGATTGGGCGATTGTCGTGATCAGCAAAAGCGGTGGAACGATCGAAACGGCGGTTGCGTTTCGCGTCTTGTTGCGCGAGTTGCAGCGGCACTTGGGGGATCGCTCGGTCACGGACTATGTCATCCCGGTGACCGGCGCGAGTGGGCGCCTGGCCCAATTGTGCAACGCCCTAGGAATTCACGACCGGTATTCCGTGCCCGACGGCGTGGGGGGGCGTTTCTCGATTTTTTCCGCGGTGGGCCTGCTGCCCGCGGCGATCCTGGGGCTGGATGTGGTCGCCCTTTTGAAGGGAGCGATCGCGATGAACGAGCACTTCGCGGCGGCCCCCCCGGCCGAGAACCTGGTCCTGAACTTCGTCGCCGTCAACCACCTGCTGGAGCAACGCGGCGCCGTGACTCGCGTCCTGAGCATCTGGAACAAGTCGCTGGAGTACGTCGGGTTATGGTACGACCAGCTGCTGGCCGAAAGCTTGGGCAAGTCGGGCGCCGGGGCCCTGCCGCTGACGACGGTCAATACGCGCGACCTGCACTCCCGAGCCCAGCAGCACCAGGAAGGTCGCAACGACAAAGTCTTCACCAACCTGATTGTCGATTCCTGGCGGTTCGATCCGGTCTCGGTGGGCGAATCGACCTGCGACCAGGATGACCTCAATCGCTATCGCCAACAGACTTATCCCCAGCTCATGTCGGCCGCGATCGAAGGGACCAACGAAGCGCTGCGGGACGACGGCCGACCCACCGCCGACCTGGTGCTCCCTCGCGGCGACGAATTCTTCCTGGGGCAGCTCCTGCAGATGCTGATGTTGGCCACCGTCGTGGAAGGACGTCTCATCGGCATCAATCCCTACGGTCAACCCGGCGTGGAAAAGTACAAACGCAACATGCGACGGTTGCTCGACCGGACCTGAAGGCTGAAGGCTGAAGGCTGAAGGCAGGGAAACCGCTAGAAGTCTTCGCAGTTTCGGCGATTCCCACAGCGCCTCCATATGATGGACCGCACGCGTTCGAATTCCCGCGAACGCTGACTGAACGATCGGCGCCATTTTTCAGGAAAATCTCCAAGCGCCTGGGTTGTCCCACGAAGACTAATGTATATACTGTGTATATGACTAATCACAGCTGGATTATCATCTCGCAAAGCGACCCCAGGTCCTTGTACCTGCAGGTGATCGACCAGATTCGGCGGCGGGTCGCGGTCGGCGACCTGGCGCCGGGCGAGGAGCTCCCCTCGATCCGCCAATTGGCGGCGGATCTGCAGGTTAGCGTCATCACGATCAAGCGGGCCTACCTGGAGCTGGAACGCGAGGGCGTGATTGTGACTCGCCAAGGCAAGGGTTCGGTGGTGGCCGACCGCCCGGACCTGCAGTCCTCAGTGCAGGAGCGGGAGTTGCAAGCGCACCTGCACCAGGCCGCCCAATTGGGCTTGATGCTGGGATTGTCCAAGACCGAGGTTCAGCGGCGGATTGTCGAAGCCTACGACCGTGTTCAGAGGAGAAACAAATGACTGCGACGTTGGAACTGCCCACGGCGACGAAACTGGCTGCGACGCTCCGCGGCGTCTCCAAGTCCTATCGCCATTTTGACTTGGAGAATATCGACATCGACCTGCCGTGCGGGACCGTGACCGGCTTGATCGGTCCCAACGGTGCGGGCAAGTCGACCACGATGCGGATTCTGATGGGGCTGGTCCGCCCGGATTCCGGAACCGTTTCCGCGTTTGGCCAACCCGTTTCGTCGAACCAGGCCAACGCCAAGAGCCAAATCGGCTACTTTTGCGACGACATGCGGTTGTACAAATCGGAGTCCATCGCGTGGCACATGCAGTTTGTCCGTTCTCTGTTCCCCAGCTGGGATGACGATTACGCGGCGCAGCTGCTGGATCGATTCGGGCTGGTCGCGGAGCAGGCCGTCAAAGGGTTGTCGCATGGCCAGCGCGTCAAGGCGATGTTGCTGTTGGTGCTGGCTCGACATCCCAAGCTCCTGATTCTGGACGAACCGACAAACGGATTGGATCCCGTGGCCAAGCACGAGATCTTGATCGAACTGATGAAGGTCGTCGAAGACGAGAATCGCACGATCCTGTACTCGTCCCACAACACGCAGGACGTCGAACAGATCTGCGATTCGATCATCTTCATCGACCGCGGGCGCGTGATCGCCGCGCAGAACAAGGACGACTACCTGGAGGAATGGCGACGAATCAAGCTCCACGTCCCGGAGGCCTGGCAGCCGCCGGCGATTCCGGGCCTGAATCTGGAGTCGTCGTTTCGCAACCTGCGGGTGGTGAGCCTGAACCGGTTTCAAGAGGATATCCCCGCACACCTGCGGAGCAGCGGGGCCTCGATCGAATCTGTGGAACGCATGACCCTGGAAGAGATCTTCGTAAGTTCCGTGATGCGCGGCCGCGAAGAGGCAAAGGAGACGAACGAATGAACGCCCCCATTATCCAAATCCTCTTTTTGAAGGACCTGTTTCTCAGTCGGCGTCCTTTGTTCGCGTACTTCGTGGCGGGACTGGGCAGCTGCGTCCTGGCCGGCATCCCCCAACCGACGATTGCCTTTATCGGCTTCATCCTGGTGGTGACCGTCGCCATCGCTTCGGGGATCCATTTGATCGGCACGTTGCTGCTGAGCGAATCGACCGACCAGACTCGGCTCTTCGTGATGAGCCTGCCGGTCAGCTTATTGGACTATTCCCTCGCCAAAATCGCCGTCGTGCTGACGACCTATCTCATCCCCTGGCTGGCGATGTTCGCCTGCTCCACGATCTTTGCGTTCGTCCTCCCGTGGGCCAAACCAGGATCGGCGGTGGTCCTGCCCGCCTTGTTTTTCTTTCTGCTGGCCTCCTTCATGGTCCAGTTGGTCTTCGCCGTAGTCACCGAATCCGTCGGCTGGACCATTAGCGTGATGGTTGGCGGCAACGTCTTGCTCAACGTCTTCCTGATGATGGTGTTCTCGGATCCCGAAATTGCGGCGGTCACTAAGAGCGATGTGCTGACCTGGCCGCCGCTGATCCTGCAGATCCTGGCCGTGGAAATCGGAGTGATCGCGGTCTCCTTGCTGGCGGTCCTGCTGGTGCAAACTCGGAAGCGGGACTTGATCTAGTGGCCACCGTCGTGCGAAAGGCGACTCGGGCCCGGCCGTCGCTCGCCCGCCCGGCGGCGGCGGCCCGCGGCCAGAGGATCGATTACCTGGACAACCTCCGCGCGCTCGCCATGCTGCTGGGCGTCTTCTTACACGCGGCGTTCGCCTATGCCGAACCGTCCAACACGTTTTGGCTGGCGACCGATCCGAGCTCCAGCCCGGCGATCGACGCCGTCATCTGGCTGATCCATCTGTTTCGTATGGGCCTGTTCTACCTGGTCGCGGGGTACTTCACTAAGCGAGTCCTGGAGCGGAAGGGCTGGCAGGAAATGTTGCGGCAGCGAGCGATCCGGTTGGTCGTTCCGTTCGTGCTTTTCTACCCTTTCTTGTTGGCCGCTATGTCGATGCTCATCGCATTCGGACTCGCGTATGTTGCCGAGCCCCTGGGCCTGATGGGAATCATCGCCGACGCCACCCGGGACAGCACCGGGGCGACGCCGCAGGCGCTTCCCGGGACGATGCATCTCTGGTTTCTGTATTACTTGATGATTTTCACGTTGATCGCCGCCGCTGCCTGTCGATTCCCGCGCCTCC
>JBGSLW010000094.1:0-1591 GCA_041740495.1 Pirellulaceae bacterium | reverse complement strand
AATGTACCGGAGAGCTGTTTGCCATCCGGTGTCTTCCGCGGTTCGCCACGGCGTTTGACACTTCTGGGATCAATTGCCAGCGCGGAGGTTACTTGCTGGGGGCTGATCGATGGATGCTGGATATGTAACGACGCCACGAAGCGGTAATCGTTCAAACCAGCGACCACACGTGATTCGGAGCGACTCGTCATTTGGCAACTCGTATGGCAAACGGCAGAACTTGTTATTAGACAGAAACTCCGTCGATACGCCCGGCATACTGAAGAACTTCTTCAATATGCAGTCAGGCAACCCGCCGGCACGGTGGGTAAGAATACACCATTCCCGACCTCGCCAGACAGAGAAACGCCATATCGTCTCAGTCTACCGCTCCGCGACACCGGGAACAATCCGCCTACCAGTCCCCTTTGGAGTGCGGCGGCGTGCCGCCGCTTTCCATCGTGCGAAGACCGAGCGTGTACCGGCCTGAACATTAAAACGTTCCCACCGCGAGGTATCGTGCCGACCCCGAGCCCGCGCAGAAGAAAGCGGCGGCTCACCCGCCGCACTCCAAACATGGCCCAATTTCCCGTTCGAAATTGGACGCCCGATCCGCTAAAATGATCGTCGCGCCACTGCGCGTTGGTACCGGCAGAGCCTGCGGCACAATCCAGGTATCCACAAGGGCCCACCCTCGGGAACGTCTTTCCCGGCGGTGGGCCCTCTTCGTGCGCGAAATCCGAAGCACGAAATACGAAATCCGAAACAAATTCGAAGCACGAAAACCCAATGACAGAAACGACACAACGCCCCCGCGATCCCGGGTGGCTTTGACGTTTTTCCGCACAGGACGATGCCCTTGCGTTGCGTGTGTTCGGAAAATACGTCGGGGTGGCGCAGCCACAAGAGGATTCCTCTCCATTTCGCGTCTTCCCCCTTTCGCGCTTTCGCGTTCCCTCGGTTAAGCCAGTTCCGCCCGTTTCGATTTACGAAATGCGAAAAGAACCCATGCCCGAGACTCCCATGACACAAACGACGCACTGCCGTCCCCAATCCCCCGCCCCGCGCCCCCAACCCCCCGCCCCCTACATAGCAGGATGAAATCGGAAAATGAACCCCTCTGGCACCCAAACCGAACCGACCGTAACTCCCACGCAGCACAAGGCGTTGCTGCTACTGGAGGCCAATCCCCGTTTATTCGCTCAGCAGGGCTCCGTCGTGGCAAGCTGGCGAAAATACGGTG
This sequence comes from Pirellulaceae bacterium, assembly GCA_041740495.1. Lineage (GTDB taxonomy): Bacteria > Planctomycetota > Planctomycetia > Pirellulales > Pirellulaceae > JANMEB01. The sequence goes on along the minus strand of JBGSLW010000094.1, from coordinate 369 downwards.
AGAAGAAACTCGGGCCCTACTGGCGGCTGGTCTACCGCGAAGACGGACGGCGGCGGACGGTTTACCTCGGTCGCTTCGGAACGCTGGTCCGCCTGGTCCGTGCCCGGCTGCGTCACCTCCAGCAGTACCGCAACCTGCGGCGGTTCATCAATCGCTCGGTCCGCGAGACCAAAGCCTCGCTCCGCACGGTCAAGCAAGACCTCGCCATGCGGCTGCGCCGCTGGGGCCTGCGATTAAAAGGCTTGGAGGTCCGCGGCTGGCGGACCAGCACGATCCGCTGGGCGTTGAACCTCACTCGCCCGTTCCGCTGCGTCCAACTCGGCCCGCAGCCCTACTTCCCCACGATCACCCTGCCCAACCTCCCGGAGG
>JBGSLW010000093.1:0-11004 GCA_041740495.1 Pirellulaceae bacterium | reverse complement strand
CACCACCGCCAGCGGGAGCGGCGCCGTCCACCAGGCCCCCGCCTTCGGGGAAGTCGACTTTGACGTCCTCCAGTTCGAACAGCAGCGATTCCTCCCTGGCGAAGGCCCTCCCCTGATCTGCGCCGTCGGACCCGACGGCCGGTTCACCGCCGAAGCCCCCGACTACGCCGGCCAATGGGTCAAAGACGCCGATCGGCCGATCACCCGCGCCCTCAAAGACCGCGGGCTCCTCTACCACCAGGAACAATACCTCCACGACTACCCGTTCTGCTGGCGGGCGGAAGAGGATCCGCTGATCCAGTATCCCCGCCAAAGCTGGTTCATCCGCACCACCACCTTTCGCGACAAGTTGCTGGCCAACAACCGGCAGATCAACTGGCTCCCCGAACATATCCGCGACGGCCGCTTCGGGAACTTCCTGGAGTCCAACGTCGACTGGGCGCTCTCGCGCGAACGCTATTGGGGGACCCCCCTCCCGATCTGGGTCTGCGAGAAATCGGGTGAGATGGAGGCGATCGGCAGCTACGACGAACTGCTCTCCAAACCCGGCGCCCGCGGCGAAGAAGTGTGGCGCACGGCCAAACAAGCCCATCCCGAATTGCCCGACGACCTCCGCGTCCACAAACCTTATATCGACGCGGTCACCTACGACTCGCCGTTCGCGCCCGGCGCCCGCATGCGGCGCGTCCCCGAGGTCATCGACTGCTGGTACGACAGCGGCGCCATGCCCTTCGCCCAGTGGGGATACCCGTACCGCAATCGCGAGCGATTCGACCAGCAATTTCCCGCCGATTTTATCAGCGAGGCCATCGACCAGACTCGCGGCTGGTTCTACAGCTTGCTGGCGATCAGCACGCTGGTGTTCGACGGACGGCCGGTCCCGCACCCCTTCGCCAATTGCATCGTGTTGGGCCTGATGCTGGCCGAATGGTGGGAGGGGAAGGACAAACGTATCTTCTTGACGGAAGAGGCCGCCCAGCAGGCACTCGGGACGAATGCCGCCGCCAAAAAAGTCGGCAAGATGTCGAAGTCGCTGCGAAACTACCGCAGCCCCCAAGAGATCTTCGACATGTACGGGGCGGACGCAATGCGCTGGTACTTCTTCGCCAACCAGCCCCCCTGGACGTCGGTGATCTACAGCGAGCGAGCGATCAAGGAAAGCATCCCCGAATTCCTTCTGCGGCTGTGGAACGTCTACAGCTTCCTGGTCGTGTATGCCAACATCGACGGGTTCAGCCCGGAGCGCGAAATCACCGGGCCGGTCGGTAGCTTGAGCACCGAGGTCTTGGAGCGCGCCGACAGCTACCGCCCCATCGCCCAACGCGAAGAACTCGATCGCTGGATCCTCAGCGAACTCCACGCCGCGGTCGCGGAGGTCACCCGCCGGATGGACGCCTACGACAGTTTCGGGGCCTGCCAGTTGCTCAACGCGTTCGTGGAAAATCTCAGCAACTGGTACGTCCGCCGCAGTCGCGAGCGCTTCTGGGCCAGCGACCGCCGCGATCCCCGAAAAATCGATGCGTATTGGACACTGTACGAATGTACACTAACCTTGGCGAAGGCGATCGCGCCGTTCGTCCCCTTTGTGGCCGAGGCGATCTGGCAGAATCTGGCCGGAGTGTTCCAAGGTCGAGCCGCCGAGAGCGTCCATCTCTGCGACTTTCCTACGTCGAATCCTAAACGAATCGACCGCGAACTCTCTCCCCGGATGGCGTTGCTCCGCGAGATCGCCAGCCTGGGGCGCGCGGCGCGGACCGAAGCGAAACTCAAAGTCCGCCAGCCCCTCAAGGCGGTCACGGTCGTGCTCCGCGACCCCACCCCTCGCACCTGGCTGGAACAGCACGATGCGATCCTCCGCGAGGAGCTCAACGTCGGGCAAATCGAATACGCCGCGGACGCGCGGCAGTACGTGACCTACAAAATCCAACCGAACTTCCGGCGGCTCGGTCCCCGCATCGGCGGACTGTTGCCCCAAGTGAAACAGGCCCTGGCCACCGTCGACGGCGGGGCCCTCTTGGCCCAAATCAAACAAACAGGTAAGGTCACTCTCTCCGTCGACTCGCAACTCGTCGAACTCGATGAAGACGATATCCAGATCCAATTGGAGGCCCAACCGGGTCACGCCGCCGCCCAAGGGAGTCGCTGCGTCGTGATTCTCGATACGGAACTGACTCCCGAACTCGTGCGGACCGGGATGGCCAACGACGTAATCCGCCTGATCCAGGACCGCCGCAAGGAACTCGACCTGCAATTCACCGATCGCATTCGCCTGGCGCTCGTCACCGCCGACGCGGAACTGTCCGCCGCAATCGCGGATAACCGCGAATCGATCATGGCTGAAACGCTCGCCGTGGAACTGCTCACAACGTCGCTCCCGGAAGCCTCCCCCTTGGAAGCCGAAGTCGCCGGTAATCCACTCGCCCTCTACCTCCAAGTCGTCCCCCCGCACTAACCTCCCCTCCTGCCTTTCTCTTTTGCATCTCGAATCTTGAATCTTGAATCTCGAATCTTGAATCTCGAATCTCGAATCTTGAATCTTGAATCTTGAATCTTGCATCTTGAATCTTGCATCTTGAATCTTAAATCTCGCATCTCATTCCTCCCCCTCCCTTGCCTTCCCCCCCCACCATCGCTGTACTCATCTCCGGTTCCGGAACCACCCTCCGCAATCTGATCGCCCAGCACCGCGCCGCCCAGCTCCGTCCTGACATCCGCCTGGTCATTTCCAGCCGCGACGACGCCGCCGGCCTGAAGTTCGCCCGCGACGCCGGTATCCCCACACATTCCGTCGACTTCCGCCAGGTCGACGAGCCCCAATTCAGCGACTCGATCTTCTCTCATTGCCGCGGAGCCTCCGTCGATCTGGTCGTCCTGGGCGGGTTCCTGCGAAAACTGACGATCCCTCCCGACTTTCAAAACCGCGTCATCAACATCCACCCCAGCCTGATCCCCCGCCACTGCGGCCGCGGCTTCTACGGGCTCCGCGTCCACCAGTCGGTGCTCGCGGCGGGGGACTCCGAATCAGGCTGCACCGTCCACTACGTCGATGACCAATTCGACCACGGCCCAATCATCGCCCAAGCCCGCGTCCCGGTTCTCGCAGGCGACACCCCCGAAACGCTCGCCGCCCGCGTCTTCGCCGCCGAGTGCGAACTTTATCCACGGGTGATCAATCGTCTGCTGTCTTAGTACGTGTTTTCAAATTCACTTTCGCATGTGGAGCGTCGGAGGTGGCCCGCGGTTCAATCCTGCCATCTCCAGTGGTACCATCCCCAGTTGCGATGAACCGAGCGGAGCACAATCCGTCTAATGCTACGACCGAACGACCGGAATGCTCCGTTGGTCGCAACAGGTACACGCGCACGGCGTCGTCTGGAAAAACGAACGCTCGACCGGCGCCTCTGCCACACTGGCCTACGACGGCGAGCGGTTGTATGTGAACTTCCCCAACAGCGAGGCAGTATTCACAACCGCCCTCGCACTCGACGGGAAAATCCTCCGGCAGCGACGGGTGTCTGATTATCGCGTGCACCAAGGGTACGGGGCCTCGCCCGTCGTTTACCAGGACTTGCTGTTCGTCGTCGCCGACCATCGCGGCAGCGGACGCTTGGCCGCCCTGCGGCGTACGGACGGAGAACTGGCCTGGGACCGGGGAAGAAATGTGGAATGCCCGCTTGGCGGGTGAGTTCAATTCTTCGCCGGTGTTGGTCGGCTCGCTGGTCGATGCCACGAACGAGTCGGGCGAAACGTACCTGTTCGAAGCGACACCGGAGGGCTACCGCGCCGCGGGCAAGAACCAACTTGGGGCCGAGTGTTTCGCTACCCCGGTCATTTGCGGCGGGAAAATTTACTTCCAGATCGCGATCACAAACGACGGGCCGCGTCAGGAAAAACTGGCTTGCATCGGCGAGGGTTAGGTGGCTTCGAAGGAGTAAATTCGAAAATCCGGTTGCTGGCCTGTCTCTCATCCTCCAAGTAGCTTTTTCTTACCGAACCCTCCTCTTCGCAACTTCCTTTTCCCTCGCCTTCTCTTTTCTTTATCCTTTCCCATTCCTTATTCAAATCTCTCTCCTGTTCCACTGTACCACTTCCCCTTCCTCGGAGACAAACTGGTGATTGCCAAGTTTTGTGCCTTGGCCCGACGCGCAAACGAGTGAATCTCCGCCGATCCCCAACCCTCCACTCGCTGGCGCATCGTGCGCGTAAATCGCACGTTTCTCCAACACGAGCTGGCTCAACCCAAAATGTCGGCTGACCCATCCGGCGGCCAAGTCTATTCCTCCGCCCCTCGTCCGGCCGTGTACAATCGTCGCGCGACGCGGAAACCGGTGGTCGAATTAGTTCCGCCACTACCTTGGGTTTCACTGGCATGGCCGGCACTACAGTCGATCGGTTTTGAACACCAACTGCCGCCGCGGGTGACGCGCAATGCAACTTGACTTTGCGTCTCCCAGGGTCGTTCCCAGAACACCCCCTCGGTGAATACTCCTTGGGCCTCGCCGCACCATTCGGCGACGTTTCCGTGCATGTCAAACAGTCCGAACGCATTCGGCAGCTTGCTCGCGACCTCCTTCGGTCCCCGCGGGGTGTTTTCCGACGTCGCCGGGGACCGGGAATCTGGCGCGGACCAAGCGTATCGTTCCAACTCGCGACTGTCGTCGCCGAAGCAAAACTCCGCGGTGCTCCCTGCCCGACAGGCGTACTCCCACTCCGCTTCGCTGGGCAGGAAATACCCGCGGCCTTCCACGAGATGGATATGATCGCCGTCGATCCTGTAATAGGGTTCCAGCCCTTCCTGTTCGCTCAGTCGGTTGCAAAATTCCACGGCCCGGGCAAAGCTGATGAAAGTCGCCGGACAGGCGTCGCCCATGGGCGTCTGCTGTTCCTGTCGCCACGGTTCCGAGTGCATCACGGCGCGCCACTGCCCCTGCGTGACCTCCGTTCGCCCCAGGAGGAAAGGCTGACACACCTTGACCGGGTGGTGGACCAGGCCGCTGAATCCGCAGCGTTGACGTATAAGGCCTCCCATCAAGAATTCGCCGGGCGGAAGCAGAACCAGAACGATGCCAGCCGTATTTGTGCGAACCACCGGTTGCCCCAGATACCCCCCCCATTCTATCTGAGATTTTTCCACCTCGAATTGATACGCCGGCGCCTGGAGCAAACCCGGTGGGGCACGGTGCGGGCGGAGCGACCACTCCGTCTCCGCGGCGGGCTCAAACGTCCGATAGTCGTAGGCAAAACTGGTCCAGGCAGCTGGGACGGACGTTCCCGAATAATCGGCAGCGCGCAAGGCGTAGGCTGGGCGCCCGCCGCTCGTAATTTGAGGAGCGGCATTCGTGTCTCGCACGCTCCCTGCTAGAAACCAACCGACCGCCACCACCAGAATGGACCAATTCGGAGGACTTGTCATAACACTCTCCTGATTCAATGCTTGATTCGGTATATGGGCGACCGGCAGACACAGCGGCATCGGCCCAGCAAGTTGGACCCGATCGATCAACCCTTCCGCGGCGCAAGCCGTTTTTCAACAGGCTTGCGCTCCACGAAACATAGTCGTGTTAAGCGTTCGAGGCAGCCCCGGCGTGCACGCTTGTTAAATATGCCTCAAACGACTCGAACCACGCTGAAAACATAATTTGGACTGGCGAGAATGCGAATTGCAATTCGAGCAACAGCTAGCTGACCACCGATGTTCGCGCGGTCTAATAGCTTTCAACTCACGTGCCGCACAACGAAATACGGGCTTCCGGGTGTCGCCATGGCCCAAAGAGATACCAGCCCGGAGCGCAGGCGAGTGAATCGCCGCCGATCCCCAACCGTCCACTCGCTGGCGTGTCCTGCTGGTATTAAACGGCAGCCCGATCCTAGTTTGGACTGGTGTGATGCCTGGCGCGAGGCACAGACCTGGGCGGAGGCTCGCTTTTCGAAGGAACGAGAGCCTCGTCCGCTCCGCTTCCCCTTCTACAAACCACCACGACGCGAGGGGGCATTGCGGACTCCGATTCTCCCCCGTCGGACCGGCTCGGTCTTCGCACACTGGTGCGCACCCATACTGACGTCGCGTGCGGCCCACGGTAAATTCCTAGGGTCCCCTGGATCGTGGCCTGCCCGCCTGACGGCGGCATCGCCCTCCCCACAACCCTGGAATCCTAAATCGAGGCCCTGATGTCGACCGAACTTCTGATCGCGGTATTCGTGGATTTCGAGAATCTGGCGATCGGCGTCCGCGACATGCGGTCGGGCGACTTCGAGATTCGCCTGGTCCTCAAACGCCTCCTGGAAAAAGGGCGTCTCGTTTTTCGCCGAGCCTATTGCGATTGGGGGAATTACCCAGACTCGGTGCGCGAATTTCACGCCCAGGGAATCGAACTGATCGACATTCCCCAGAGCCGGATGAGCGGCAAGAATAGTGCGGACATCCGGATGGTCGTCGATGCCCTCGACCTGTGCTACTCCAAGCAACATATCGATGCGTTTGCCTTGATTTCCGGCGACAGCGACTTCTCGCCGCTGGTCTCCAAACTCAAGGAAAACAACAAACGGGTGATCGGTTGCGGGGTGAAAAGCTCCACCTCGGACCTGCTCATCGCGAATTGCGACGAGTTCATCTACTACGACGATCTGATTCGCGTCGCCAAGCAAAGTCGCCGCGCGCCGCGGGGAGGCCCCGTCAAAAAAGACAAAAAACAGGAAGCCTCCGACCGATTGCTCGAAGTCCTGCAGTCGATCGAACAAGATTACGACACGGTCTGGGGGTCCGCGCTCAAGCAAGCCGTCCGCCGAGTCTATCCCGGCTTCAACGAAGATTACTACGGCTACGCCAGCTTCTCCCATCTGCTCAAGGACATCGCCGCCAAAGGCCTGATCGAACTCCAATACGATTCCGACCGCGGCAACTACCAGGTCCGCCGGAAACAAGAGTGAGATCGGCCTGTAACTGTTCGGGAGCCGGGGCCTGACGCGTTTTTCTGCTGATTGGGCAAACGCAATGCGATAGCACACTCCGAAAAACGGGTCTGCCCCCCTAGAAAGTGAGCCAAACGTAGTCCACCCCGTGAACACTTACGATCGGCCTAACCGCGACGCCGTCTCTCGCTGCGCACGCGGTGCAGTCGCTCGGTGAATCCACCCTCTTCAGTAAACGCTGCGGCCTGCGTTGCGATCTGGCGATCCAACAACGCACAGGCAACTCCAATCAGCACCAACGCGGCATTCGCTGCAATCTCGGGGAAGGTGGGCGGTTTTTTCGGCCTGGACTCCATGGGTTCGATGGACTCCATGGACGGCATGGACCCATCCCCCAGCATCTCCTGTCGATCCTCTATTTGTCCATCCATTCCATGTCCATCCGGTCCATTAGGGTCCAGTCCAATTCGTCCATTCTCTTCCCTTCTGTGGACCTCCCTCACCCAAACCGCCACCTCTTCTGCACTCTGGCATCGTCGGGCCACCAATTGCTTGCGCCGTGGGTCATCGCCTGCCCACAGCCGCAACCCGCGCTGTCGCAGAAAATCCTCGTAGTCCAGTTTTAGTTCCTCGAGGCTGGCGCGGGCCACATTCGTCAGCTTCAGCTCGAATTTCTTGGACGTCCCGCTGGCCTGGCTCCCCTCGGCAATATTCTGCACGCCGCTTCGCGCCGCCTGCACCATCTGATCGTGCGTCCGGCTGCGGCGGTCAATGTAGCGATCACAGAACCGCACCGTGACGTCGTAACAGAGCTGCGCGACCTGGAAACTCTTGAGTTTCCGGTACCCGCCATGCTTCGGAATCAGCGGTTCAGGTTCCATGGGATCATTCCTGCACTCACGTCCGTTTCATATCCATGGCGTCCATGTCGTCCATCGCCTCCATGTCGTCCATTGCGTCCATTCTCTCCGGCAGTTTCCCTGGCCACAACCACCGACACCGTCGCTATCGCCGCAGCGCAAAAAAAATCCCGCATCCTGATTCCGGTGCGGGAAAACGCGAGTTTCTTCGATGTTGTGGGCCTACTCGAAAATGCCCAAATAGCGGCGAGAGGAGTCGAACCTCCACACCCGTAAGGATACTTGATTTTGAATCAAGCGCGTCTGCCATTCCGCCACGCCGCCGGGTTCCGAGGGGGGGGGGGCCTCGGGAAGGGTTCAATTGTAGGTGAGACGGGGGGGATCAACAAGTGAGCGGCGAAGGCCGCGAGGTTACCGGGTTGTTACCGCGAATCGCGCCGCAATAGGATCGCCAGCTGGTAGGGTATCTGAGATGGTCACGGGGCGCGTACGCCTGCGGCGGGAAATCGAAGAGGTTGCTCCCGCAGTGACGCAGAGATGCGGAGACGGTAGAGACGCGGAGTAGTAGCAAGGTGGGAGGGACGTGGGTTCATGGTGGAAGTCCTTGTCGCCGGCTTACAAAGGCCGGCGTACAAATCTTCACCTACAGCCTACAGACTACAGCCTAAAGCCTAACTACGCGTACGCCCGCGGCTGACGGTTCGTCGTGGAATGACCACGGGCGGTTGCCAAGTTGTGAGTGAAGGGGAATCGGATGCGACAATTTGAAGTCGTGGTTGTTGGCGCGCTGGTTGCCTGGATGGCGGGTGAGCGCGGAAACGCCGCAGGGGGCGTGCTGCAGGACGAACAGCTTGACGAGTACGTTGTCGCGACCTTCGAAGACCGGCAAGGAAACTTGTGGTTCGGGACGTTGAGCAGCGGGGCCGCCCGATTCGATGGGACGAAGCTAACCTATTTCACGACGCAAGATGGCCTGGTCGAGAATCGAGTCGTCGATTTCGCCCAGGATCAAGCTGGAAACCTGTGGATCGCGCATGGCGATCGGCCAGGTGCCACTCGATTCGATGGGACATCGTTTGTCCAAGTCGGCCAACACGAGGGATTGATCGGGTCGGTGCTGACGGTCGCCACCGATCGACGCGGACGACTGTGGGCGGGGACGACGCACGGCGCTTTTGTCTACGACGGCAAGTCCTTCCAAGACTTCAAACTTCCCAAGTCGACCGCCGACCAGCCGTCGTTCAAGATCCGTTTAGACAGCGTTTGGTGCATCCGGGAGGATTCGCACGGCGCCATGTGGTTTGGGACCGACGGAAACGGAGTCTTCCGGCACGATGGTCAGTCGTTCGCGCATTTCACGACGCGGGATGGTCTGTGCACCAACAATGTGATCGATATTCGCGAAGATCGCCGCGGGAACTTGTGGTTTGGAGCGATCGCATCGCGGCAGCCGATGGCAACCGCCGACGGCGGCTTGAATCGCTACGACGGCAAATCGATTACGCGGTTTCCCGAGGTCCCCGGCCTGCACGACAACGACATCTATACGATTTTTGAAGACTCGCGAGGTTTCCTGTGGATCGGAGCTACGGGGCGAGGAGCCTATCGCTACGACGGTCAGGAATTCAAGCTGTTCGACCGTACGACTCGCCCTGACTTGACCCAGAATTTCGGGATGCAGGCGGCGATGGAAGATCGCGACGGACGACTCTGGTTCGGATTCTCGGGTGGATTGTTTCGTTTTGACGGGAGTCAATTCGTCAATGTTCGTCGCGGCGGTCCGTGGGAGTGACGCGGGGGTAATGGCGGGGGTAATGGCGGGGGTAATGGCGGGGGTAATTGTGCGTGGATTCCTGCCTCCGCAGGAATGACGATGGGGGCAGGGGTGACGGGCGCGCAGGAATGACGTGGGGGGGTAATTGTGCGTGGATTCCTGCCTCCGCAGGAATGACGATGGGTGGAGGGAGTGACGGGGGGTGGTTATTTCAGGCGTTCGAGACGGCCTTTGCGTTTGACGATGTTTTTGTAGTCCCATTGGATGGACTGGGCTTTGGTCAGCCAGCGCTGGAGATCCTTGCGCGGGACTTGTTTGGCCTGGGTAAAGCGCGCTTCGGCCGCTTTAAACTTCCCTTCCGGCGCGAGCCCCGGTTCGTCGAACGATTGCCCGCTCCAGAAGAGCAGGCGGATGCAATTCTTCAGTTTGCTGTAGCCCACGATCGGGTTTCCGTCCAGGAACCAGACGGGGTGTGCATGCCAGATCTTGTGTTCGGCGCCTGGCAGGCCTCGGGTGATTTCCCGCGCCAGGAGTTCGCCGATCTCGGCATCCGATTCCAGTAGCGATTCGTTGTAGGCCAGCACGTCTTCGTGAATCGAGATTTTTTTGGGCACGATCAACCTTTCTATTCGCTGCGGAGCGCCGCAAGCACGGGGGTACGGAGGATCGAACGAGCGGACCAGCGGATGGTGAACCAGCCGACCGCGGAGACCAACAGCAAGACCGCCAGCAGTGGAATCAGCGGAAGAGTCGCCGCTCCCAGCAGTGCGTGGGGGACCACCGCGACCAGCGCCGCGACGGCGCCGATGGCGACGCCGGCCAGCAGCAAACCCAGGTTCTCCGCCAGCAACAAGCCAATCAACCGCCGATCGCTGAATCCGACAGCTCGCAGCAGCCCCAGTTCCCGCCGCCGCTCCCAGATACTCCGCAACACCACGGCGGCCAAGCCAAAGGTACCCAGCAGCAACCCCAGTGCTCCGAGGCTCTGAAACGCGCTCAAGTAGGTGTTCTGCACCGCCATGAGCTGGCCCAACAGTTGGGGTGCGGAGACGCCATCGAAGCCTTGGTCGCCCAAGTCCCCTTCCAATTGGCCAAGCATCTTGGAAGCCTCCCCGGCCGGCGCCCGCAACAGGAAGTAGCGATACCCCGCCTCGCCAGGGAACAGCCGGACAAAGTCTCGCTCGGCGATCAGCACACTTCCTTGCAACACCGAGTTGTCCAGCAACCCGACGAGACGGAACTTCACCGGAGGACCCTGGTCGTAGGCGACCTCAAATTCACTCCCCAGCTGGAAGACTTTGAGACTGTAGTAGGCGGTGTTCTTGTCGAGCACCGCCGGGATCGAAGCTTCGGATTCGGACGCGGGGGAACTTGCTGCGGCACTGCTGTCCGCGGCGGACTCGCCTGCCAAAACTCGCCACGGATTAAGGCTTTGCTCAACACCTGTTTGGGGCCCCCCCC
>JBGSLW010000092.1:0-11258 GCA_041740495.1 Pirellulaceae bacterium | reverse complement strand
GGAGACGCCGGAACGGATGCGACGATGTTCGCACAGGCGACACCGGGGGTCCCGCTGGCCGACGTGCGGATCGCGACCGTGACCGCGGACGAGGCGGCCTGGTACGAAGAGCGGTCGACTTACTTCAGCCAGCGCGTCGGTCGATTTGATCCGATGTGTCTGGCGATGAAGCGTTTCGGACTGGATGCGCAGCGCGAACGGTTGGTTGTCGATGCGCGGATCGCGCCGTTTTCCCCGGTGAAATACGAACAGGTGGGGCTGTTCCTGGGTCCCCCGTTGGAAGAACAAGCGGAAATCAACCCGACCGATCCGCTGACTTTTCAGATGAGTCTCCGGGCCGGCGAATCGGGCAAGCCGAGCCAGATGTTTGTCGTGATCGAAGACCAGCCGGTGCAATTGCAGGCCCTGCAAGCTCGGGGTTTGATGCAGACGCTGGAGTTGATTCGTTCGGTCCCGGGATGTCTGGGGGCCTATCCGGAGCCCGGAATTCTCGATCGACTGTTATTCGGTTTCGGCGGGCGGGCGGACGCCGAAGGCTTCAAGTACTCGCGATTGCTCCAGCTGTGGCGGCTGGAGCGCGACCGCTGGGCGCTGGTCGGGTCGGACCGCGACCGGCTGCAGGCGGCGATGGAGAAGGTGCATATGGCGCCCAGCCCGACTCCGGCGGCGATGCGACTCCACATCGCCGACCTACGCGAAACGCAATTGGTGGAACTGGCGAATTGGTTGTTTTATCGTCGGGCGTGGCGGACCTCGCTGGCCAACGTGCAGTTGGTCAATCACTTAGCGCGCCAATTTCGGTTGCCGCCGGAAGAGGCCTGGAGCGTGGCGGAGTCGCTGTTGAATGTGCGTTTGGTCTGCTCGTTGGACGGCGACTACGCCTGCGATGAGACACGCGGGCTGTGGCTGTCGAGCGGATGGCCGGAGCCTGCAACGGCGTCCATTCCGCCCGATTATCGGGCGCCGTTGTTGGGATGGTTTCGTGGCTTGGATACCGAAGTGATTCAGGCCGAACAACAGTTTGTGGTGCATGCCATTTTGGACGTGGAACGGGAGAAGGGCGCCACGGATACCCCCCTGCCCGGCTTTGAAAGTTTCCGCGGATTTGATCCAATCGAGTCTTTGAAGGGGTTCTTTCAATCGAAATAGAGTCCCACCGTACGGTTCCCCCCGACATGTGTTCAACCACGTGAGTCCCCGCGCATGGAGCTACTGATCGCCCTGGTCGCCCTAACGACGATGGAAATCGTGTTGGGGGTCGACAATATCGTTTTCATCTCGATCATTTCCAATCGGTTGCCGCCCGGGCAGCAGAAATTGGCGCGGCGGCTGGGACTGGCGTTGGCCCTGGTGACGCGGCTGTTGCTGCTGGCGACGCTCTCCTACGTCGTGAACGAGTTGAACAAGGTGCCGGTGTTTCATCTCACGTCGTTGGGCATTCCGGAGGAGCTGTTGAAGCGACTAGGTTCACTGGATGAGCACGGCCCGACGGCGGAGCATTTTGAAGCGATCAACGGCGTCACCTGGCGCGACATTATCCTGTTCACCGGCGGGCTGTTCTTGCTGTGGAAAAGCGTCCGGGAAATCCACGAGCAATTCGCGCACGCCACCGGGCCGGCGCGGAAGGCGGGCTATGCAGGCTTTGCGACGGTATTGATCCAGATCGCGTTGCTCGACATCGTCTTCTCGCTCGATTCCGTGATCACCGCGGTGGGGATGGTCAAGGATCTCTGGGTGATGGCCACCGCGATTGTCGCCGCTGTGATCGTCATGCTGATCTTTGCGGAATTGATCAATCGCTTCGTTTCCCACAACCCCACCGTAAAGATGTTGGCGCTCAGTTTCCTGATCCTGATCGGCGTGGTGTTGATCGCGGACTCGATCGGGGCGCACATCGACAAGGGTTATATTTATTTTGCGATGGCGTTTTCGGTGATTGTGGAATCGCTGAATATTGCGTTGCGGCGGCGGAATCACCGCACACCTTTGCAGGGCGGGGATGCCGCTGCCTCCTAATCGGGAGCCCAAGATTTCAATCTGCGTACCGAATTACGGTTTGGTCCGGCACATGCCTAGCCCAGCGTTTGTACCTATGCGTATATATCCATCCGAAAGGAACCACAATGATCAACACCTTGGACCCCGTACCAGCCCCAATCGGTCGCATTCCCCCAATGCGATTCGGGCGAAACCTACTCCGGGGAATAGTGATTGCGATCGCTCTATGCCTCGCGGCGCAGCGCGGGCAACTTTGGGGGCAGGACCAGGCCCCGGCAGCGGAATCGGAAATATGGGAAGGGACGCTCGATTTGGGCCCGGCCAAATTGCGACTGGAATTTCACTTGGATCGCGACAGCGCCGGGAAATGGACTGGCAAAATGGTCAGCATCGATCAAGGGAATGGGGTGGTCCCGTTGGACGAGGTCACGCGTAAGGACCGGAAGGTCGAATGGACGATCGATCGGTTGGAGTTTTCGTATCAGGGTACGCTGGCGGACGATAATGACTCGATCCAGGGGACGATGACCCAGTTCGGTCGGCAATATCGGCTGGAGCTCCAGCGCGGGAAATCGCTGGGAGAGCTGACGCATATCGAGACCTGGCAAGGCACGATGACGGCAGGTCCCCAGACGTTTGAGTTCCAACTCCGGCTATTGCAAGCTGCCGATGGGACTCGAGTCGGGCGTCTGGATAGTCTCAGCGAACACCTGGCGGATCTCAGTCTCCGGCTGTATGTGGACGGCGACGACTTTCGGTTTGAACTACCCGTGACACAAGCGAAGTATTCGGGAAAGTTGAATGCGGCCAAAGAGAAAATCGAAGGGGAGTGGCTGCAATCGGGCCAACCGTTCCCGTTGACGTTTACCAAAGTCGACTTGTCCAAGACGAAAGCCGTTGAGCCTCCGCAGCGGCCTCAGACCCCCAAACCTCCGTATCCTTACGAAGAAAAACAAGTCGAATTCGCTGGTGGTGCGGAAGGGGTGCGCCTGGCCGGGACGTTGACGATTCCTCGAAACGGCGGGCCATTCGCCGCGGCGATTTTGATATCCGGTTCCGGACCGCAAGACCGCGATGAGACGTTGCTGGGTCACAAGCCGTTTCTGGTGTTGGCGGATCATCTGACCCGGGCGGGGTTTGCGGTCCTGCGGTATGACGATCGAGGGGCTGGCAAGTCGAGCGGAACGTTTGGCACCGCGACTTCACAGGATTTCGCTCGAGATGCCACCGCCGCTTTCGAGTTCTTGCAACAGCAGCCGGGAATCGATCCGGAACGAGTCGGCTTCATTGGCCATAGCGAAGGGGGGCTGGTCGGACCCATGGTAGCCGCCGAACGATCCGACGTCGGGTTTGTGATTATGATGGCGGGGCCCGGCGTCACGGGGCGCGAGATCATCGAGAATCAAACCGAGTTGATCAGTCGAGCGGAGAAACTACCAGATGACAAAATTGCAAACGAGCTGGAAGCGCTTCGGGAGATCCTGGACATCGTGGGCAACGGAAAATCGGACGAGGAAAATCAACCGCTGCTTCAGCAAATGATCGATCGGCAATGGGACAAGCTGTCCGAAGCGGAACAGAAGGCCACGACAAAGGAAATGCTGATGGGCCAGATCTCAGCGCTGAAGTCGCCATGGATCAAGTACTTTCTCGAGTACGATCCTCGCCCGACTCTGGCCCGCGTCCAATGCCCGACGCTGGCGGTGAACGGCGAACTGGACTTGCAGGTCGATCCCAAACTCAATTTACCGGCGATTCGCCAGGCATTCGAGTCGGCTGGTAAGTCGAATTTTGAAATCGTCGAGCTGGAAAAACTCAACCACTTGTTCCAGACGGCGACGACGGGATCGCCGACCGAGTACCGTGCGATCGACGAGACCATCGCGCCGGTAGCACTTCAGACGATTACGGATTACCTGCAGCGGGTGTGTCGCCCAAGTTCCGGCGGGTAACGAAATGGAGGGACCGTGGAGCCAACGACATTGGGGTGGAGAAAACTGCTGGTACTGGTTGCCGTGGTTGGATTGATGGGGAGTCGCGGCAATGCAGGACTCCTCGCCAGCGACGGGGATCCGCCGCGCGTACTTTTGCTGGGAGATTCAATCTCCCTGGGGTATACCCCTTTTGTCCAGGAGATGTTGGGCGAAGCGGCACAAGTCGTCCGGCCGAAAGTCGATGGTCGGGACGAAAACTGCCAAGGCACGAACCACGGACTCGGCCAACTGGAGCGTTGGCTGAACGCTGCGGAGAATCCGCACGTGATCGTGTTCAACTTCGGGTTGCACGACATGAAGCACGTCGATCCCGCCACGGGGGCGCCGTCGAATGATCCGCGGCACCCGCGGCAGGCTGCGCCGCAGATTTATCGGCAGCAGTTGCAAGCGATTGCCGAACGATTGGTGCAGACCGGTGCGCATGTCGTATTTGCGACGACCACCCCGGTGCCGGCCGGGGGTGTCCGCCCACTTCGCCGGGTAGGTGATCCGCTGTTGTACAACGGGCTGGCCCGGCAGGTCGTTGAGCCGTTGGGAATTCAGGTCGTCGACTTGTGGAGCACCGCGAACGAGCATTTGGGCGAGTGGCAACAACCGGTCAATGTGCACTTCCGGCCGGAAGGATCACGCGGCCTGGCCGCCGCGGTGGTGCAGGCCGTTCGGCCGCTGCTGGACAAGCCACGTCCTCGCCATGCGACGAGTCCCTGGGCGGCGGATCCCGCACAGGTCGCCAAGTTGTCCCAGGGTGGGGACACGAACTACTCCGAGTCCCAAGTTCCATCGTACGAGTTGCCCGCGCTATGGCTGGGCGATGCAGAGGCCCCGACCGCCGAGGAATGGCGGGGCCGGCGCGAGGCGTTGATTGAGCACTTCCGGCGTTCGATGTACGGACGGGTTCCCGCAGCGGCCAGTCGCGTGCAGTTCGAGTTCGTTCCGACGCGCGAGGAACCCGAGCTGTGTGCGGGCACGATCCTGGGGCGCACGGTATCGATCCAGATCACCGGAGTCGATCCCGCGGGAGAGTCGCTCGTGTTTTCGTTTCCACTGCACCTTTACGTGCCTCGCGGCCAGGCGCCTGCTCCGGTGATGTTGCTGATCCACAATCGCGAGTTTCCTGAGCTGGCGGATTTGACGACTCGACCGGACGAGTTCTTGCCGGTGGAGTTATTGTGCGAATATGGGTTTGCCGTGGCGGTGTTCCATACCGGCGATGTGGAACCCGATCGTGGAGATGGCCGGGCCGTGGGGATTCGCGGATTTTTTGACCGGCTGGGGGAGGACACATCGGGGCGATCCGACGACTGGGGTGCGTTGAGTGCGTGGGCTTGGGGGGCCAGCCGCGTCTTGGACTATTTGCACACGGAGCCGGCGGTGGCGGCGGATCGTGTCTGCGTCGTAGGGCACTCGCGCGGGGGAAAAACCGCATTGTGGGCGGCGGCCCAGGACGAGCGGTTTGCGGCGGCGATCTCGAATGAGAGTGGGTGCGGCGGCGCCGCCCTCTCCCGCCGCCAATTTGGCGAACGCATCGGGCGAATCGGCGAGGTCTTTCCGTTTTGGTTTTGCCCGGCGTTTCGCAAGTTTGCTGGTCGCGAGAACGACTTGCCCGTCGACCAGCATCAGCTGGTGGCACTGCTTGCGCCGCGTCCGGTCTACGTTGCCAGCGCCAGTCAAGATCTCTGGGCCGATCCGCGCGGCGAGTACCTGGCGCTGGTGGCGGCGGCGCCTGCCTTTCGCTGGACCGGATCGGAGGGTTGGGACCGTCCACAAATGCCGGCCGCCGGCGAATCGGTTGCTCGAGGGCACACCGGCTACCATGTGCGACCCGGCGCCCACGACTTGACGGCCGGCGATTGGGTCCGTTTTGTAGAGTTTATGAAAACTCGGCTCGATCCGTCGCCCGCGAGACAATGACGGGCCGAGGGGAATTCTCCCGTTCGATGGGGCGTCGCCTCGGCGTCGCGCCGTGGTCTGGTAAAATGGTGGGATGAATTTGGACGCGACCCGAGATCTGCATTCCGGTGGAGAAGCGTGGTATCGCTGCGCTTGCGGCAACGAAGTTCCCGTCTCGCGGACGGCGGGCGGAAAGTGCGAGCGTTGCCAGCGGGTGATCTCTCCCGACAAGTTGCGACAGGATGCCAGCCTGGCGTTGACCCTCCAGCGCACCGAAGCGATCCAGGTAACGGTAGCCGGAAGCACGGCGGCCGGCGAAGAGGTCGATACAACCGTTCAGGTGTTGGGACGGCGGTTTGGGCACTTCGAGATCTTGGAGCCGCTGGGCCAGGGAGGCATGGGACAGGTTTTTCGGGCCCTCGATCACTCGCTGCAACGTTATGTGGCGGTGAAAATCCTTCGCCGCGGCAAGTGCCAAAACGATGAACGGCAGATCGAGCTGTTGTTGCAGGAAGCCGTGGCACAGGCTCGGGTCAACCATCCGAACGTCGCCACAATTTACTATGTCGGCCGTGAAGCGGGCGATCCGTTCCTGGCGATGGAGTTCCTGGACGGAGGGACGTTGGCCGATCGGATGAAGGCGGGTCCATTGGCCTACCCGGAGATCGCCCGGATCGCCCTGCAAATCGTCAATGCCCTCCACATTTCCCACCGTTACGACATCATCCATGGCGATATCAAGCCGACGAATCTGCTGATCAAGGGGACGGGCGAGGTCAAGCTCTCCGATTTCGGGATGGCCCGCAGCGCTTCGAGTGCGGACGCGGATGCGGGATTTGGCGGCACGCCCAACTACCTTGCCCCGGAACTGCTCCGCGGCGAAACCCCGTCGATCCAGTCGGATATGTACGCCTTGGGTGTGACGCTGTACGAGCTGATGTTCGGACGGCTCCCGGTTCAATTGTCGGGTTCCAGCGTCCCCCAATGGCTGGATAGCCACCGTACCGCGAAGATCGTTTTTCCCGAGCCGTGGCCGGAGCACATTCCGCGCGGCTGGCGTCAATTGTTTCGCCGCTTGTTGAGCCCCGAACCGTCGGAGCGCTTCGCGGACTACGAAGAGGTCGCTGCGGCGTTGCGGGCGCTCGAACCGATCCGCTCGCCTGCTGCCGGCCGTTTTCCCCGGTTGATCGCCGGCGCCGTCGATTATGCCCTGGTGTTGTTCCTGTTTGCGGTTTCGTTTTTCCCCCTCAATGCCTTCACCCCTCTGCAAAGTTACTTCATGAGCCACTGGCTTCTGCGGCTGGTCGTGGGCTTTTTGGGTGTGTTGCCGATTCTGGCCTATACGGTGATGATCGGCTGGTGGCGACAATCGGTGGGACATGCCTTGATGCAATTGACGGTCGTCAATCGGTACGGCTTGCCCGCGGCGACGCGGACCCTGGTGACCAGGAGTTTGGGGCGGATGCTACCGTTGTGGGTGTTGGCCGGCGCCAATCTGATCGGCGGTGGCGGCGAATTTGGCTCCTGGGCGATTCTGACGGCGTTGGTCTTGGCCTGGCTTTGGTTCATGCTCGATCTGGGCAGCTTGATGATTCTGGGCCAGGGTCGGAGTCTCCATGACTTGTTGGCACGCACGCGGGTGGTGCTTCACCACGATTTGCGGTGACCGGCAGCCCAAGAATCTGGAATCTGCGGCCGTTTCCAGGAAAATCGCAGGGAAATGCTGGGGATTGGCGCGGCCATCAAGTTTTTTCCGGAATCCCCGCAACAGCGGGCGAGCGGCGGCGATAACTTCATTGTCGGCCAAGAGTAGCCGGCAAAACGCGGTGGCAAAAGGTTAACTTGCGAGTCGCAGTTAACAAATCGCAGAACAAGTTTCACGGGTTTGTTTCTTTACGAGGAGTTTGCAAATGGCTGGTTACATCAAAATCGGAGATATCAAAGGCGAATGCGTCGATGCGGGGCACAAAGGCTGGATTAACCTGCTGAGCGTCAGCCAAGGGATGTCGCGACCGGTGAAGGCAGGATCGTCCGGATCGACTCGGCAACGGGCTTCGGTTGACGTCGGCGACCTGGTCTGCGTGAAAGAGTTGGATTCGTCCTCGCCGAAGTTGCAAGAAGCCATCTGCACCGGCAAGTGCTTCCCCGAGGTCGAACTGCACATGGCCACTTCGGTGGGCGGCGAAAAGCGGGACACCTACTACAACATCAAGTTGACCAACGCCGTGGTGACCAACTACGACATGTCGGGCTCTTGCAGCGACGGGGCGGTCCCCACCGACTCGTTCTCCCTGAACTTCGAGAAGATCGAGTGGAACTATGTGCCGCGTGAACAGAGCTTCGCCGGCAAGGGCAACATCATGGCATCGTGGAAAGTGGGCGAAGGGATCGCGTAGTCCCGACCCACCTCTTCCCCGAGTCTCTCATCGGCTTGGCTTGCTTCCTGCGAGCCAAGCCGAGTTGCTATTCTCAGATCACTGGCATGTGAATAGGTGGAGGGAGCTTCGGGATCGCCCGCGCTCCCTCTACGTATTCTGGTTGGGCTACTCATTCTGGTTGCACCATGGCTCAAGAAAATCGCTACCTCGAATTCAATTCACCGCTCGACAACAGCAAGATTCTGTTTCGCGGATTTCAGGGGCGCGAACAAATCTCTCGCCTGTTCAAATTCAACGTCGAATTCGTGAAGATCGACGGTGAATTCAGCGAAAACGAGTTGATCAGCAAGCTGGTGGGGAGCAACGTCACGTTGCGGATCGACAAGGCCGATGGATCCCCTCGCCATTTCAACGGGCACGTGTCGCGGGTCGTCGCCGGCTACGACCAGGACTTCGGAACCGTGTACCGCGCCGAAGTCGTCCCCTGGCTCTGGTTTCTCACCCAGACGTCGGACTGCCGCATCTTCCAAAACAAAAAGACCAACGAAATCATCCAACAGATATTCGACGACCTGGGGTTCAGCGACTACACGCTGGATATCAAAGGGGAGTTGAAAAAGTGGGATTATTGCGTGCAGTACCGCGAAACCGACTTCAATTTCGTCTCGCGGATGATGGAAGAAGAAGGGATCATGTACTTCTTCAAGCACGAGCAAGGCAAGCACACGCTGGTGCTGACGAACCACACCGGCGCGTATTACACGCTCCCCGAATCCAAGGTCAAATACGGGTTGTCCCGCGGCGCCTCCGGGCACCACGAGGATATGCTGCTGAGCTGGGAGCGGCAAATCGATTTTGTCACCGGCAAGTGGGCCCAGACCGATTACAACTTCGAGACACCGTCGACCAGCTTGATGGCCAACGAGTCCTGCACCCTCAAGTTGCCGGATGCCAAGAAGTTCGAGCTGTATGATTACCCCGGAGAGTACCTGGATACCTCGGTTGGGAAACGGCAGACCAAGTTGCGGATGGAGGAAATCGAGGCGCCGTTCAATCAGGTGTTTGCGACCAGCGCCTGCAAAACGTTCTCTTGCGGTGGGAAATTTACCGTCGATAAGGACCATCCTTCCAGCGCGGAAATCGGCAAGTCGTACGTGATCACCGAGATCAATCACGCTTCGGTCGAGAGCTCATCGGGTCAAGACAAAGGGGCCGAGTACAGCAATTCGTTTACGTGCATCCCCGACGCGGTTATTTTTCGGCCCCAACGTCGGACGCCGAAACCTCTGATCTCGGGGTTGCAGTCGGCGGTGGTCGTCGGCCCCAAGGGGGAAGAAATCTACACCGACAAGTACGGACGCGTCAAAGTCCAGTTTTTCTGGGATCGCGAAGGCAAGCGGGACGAGAACAGCTCGTGCTGGATCCGTTGCGTGCAACGCGTCGCCGGCAAGAAGTGGGGGCACATGGCGATCCCCCGCATCGGCCAGGAGGTCTTGGTCGAGTTTCTCGAAGGCGACCCCGATCGCCCGGTGATCGTCGGCGGCGTGTACAACGCCGAACAAATGCCGCACTACGACCCGACCGAGCACCCCGACCGAACCTACATCAAGACCAACTCCACCAAGGGTGGCGACGGGTTCAACGAGTTGTTCTTCGACGACAAGATGGACAAGGAGCGGATCTTCCTGCACGCCGAAAAGGATATCGATGTCCGAGTGAAAAACGACTCGCGAGAGCGGATCGTCCACAACCGCAGCCAAATTATCGGACATGATCAGTACACCGATGACAACGGTGCGTCGCACGAACGCGGCGGATACCAACGCGAATTGGTGTATGGGGACAAGCACCAAAACCTCAAAGGGCACCACCACTATCACATCGAAGGGAGCCAGTGGGTCAAGGTCGGCGCGGGGGATGGCCAGGCCTCAAACCCCGGCGAACAGCATACGTACATCGAAAACCAACAGTTCATCTACGTCGGCGACAAGGGACGGCATCATGTGATCGACGGATCCGACATGTCCAAGGTCGGGGGTGAAATCGGCGTGACCGTGCAAGGAAATCACTCCACGAAATGCGGCGCCGATTACTCGCTCGACGTGCAAAACAACCTCATTCTTAAGTCGTTGAACGCGTCGTTGGATGCAGGTATGAACATCGACGCCAAAGCGGGCATGAAATGCGCCGTCGAGGGAGGAATGGAGGTCCATGTCAAAGGCGGCATGTCCGTGGTCGTCGAGGCCGGGTTGTCCTTGACCCTGAAGGTCGGCGGCAACTTCATCAACATCAGTCCGGCAGGAATTGCGATTCAAGGCACCACCGTGCTGATCAACAGTGGTGGAGCGCCGGGGTCCGGCGGCGGATGTGCGCCCGATGCGCCGAAAGAGCCGAAACAACCGACCAAGGCTTTGTTGGCGGAACCGCAAGAGCCCGAAATGGCGCACGATGAAAAGACCGGATACAAGTCGTCGCCCGACTAAGAGCCTATCCCACAACCGGCCGACCACCCCACCCTACCCTTTCCCCCGAAGCGGGGGAGAGGGTAGGGGGAGAGGTTCTAAAAGCCGATCCGAGGGCCTGCTCCCACACTTCGGGGATGGGTGATTGTGGTGAGCGGGATCGTGATGGAATGATCAATTCAATCCTTGACTACGAGTGAAAACCGTGCCTCCAGCAGCTCGAATTAGCGACATTCACGTCTGTCCCATGGCGACCCCTGGAACCCCTCCGATTCCGCATGTGGGCGGGCCGATCTCGAAAGGCGCACCCACTGTCATGATCGGTTTCATGCCCGCCGCACGCACCGGCGACTTGGCGGTTTGCGTCGGTCCCCCCGATGTAATCGCCATGGGGTCGGCGACCGTGATGATCGAGTTCATGCCTGCCGCACGGATGGGGGACACCACGATGCACGGCGGCGTTATCACGTCGGGCTTTCCGACCGTGATCATCGGCCCATAGCCCAGAGTGTCCCAGAGTGGCACGACGCTCCGCG